>JAKALX010000112.1 GCA_021823905.1 Chloroflexota bacterium
CGGCGTGCCCCTCCTCATCCTCCTCTTCCTGCCCAACGTCGTCGGCGCCATTCTCTTGCCGATCATCCTCGTGCTCACCCTCCTCCTCGTGAACGAGAAACGCCTCATGGGCGAGCACGTCAACGGCCGCGCCCGCAATGTCGTCGGTTGGGCCACCACGATCGGCCTCATGGTCCTGACCGCCCTCTTTGTCATAACCGCGGTCCTCCAGTCCACTGGCGTCATCTCTGTCTGACTTCCACTGCACTGCATCCCCGCCGGGCTGCAACGCTCTCGCCCCCTGCTGGCAACTTTTTACCGAGAAACTACAAACCTGATCACTCCGATGATCTAGAATCGCTCTTGGCCGGCTGCCCGGCAGCGGAGGTGATCCTGTGATCAATCGTCGACTATTCATCCTCGGCGCGGCGTTCCTCGCGAGCGTCGCCCTCGTCCCCGTCGCAACGGCCTTCGGCAATGGCGGCGATGGCTCGTCGCTCTCGCAGTCCGTCGAGGACCTCACGCCGCTCGGAAACGGCTTCAGCTACCAGGGCCGTCTCACCGACGGCGGCAGTCCCGCCAATGGCAATTACGACCTGCGCTTCGTCCTCTACGACTCCGATGTTGGCGGCTCGCAGGTTGGAACCACGGTCTCGCTGAGCAGCGTCCCGGTCACGAATGGCCTCTTCACGGTGACGCTTGACTTCGGCGCACCGGCGACGGCAACCGCAACCGCCACCGCGACGACGAGCCCGAGCCCGAGTCCCACCGCCACGGTCTCCACGTCCGTCTGGGACGGCAACGCGCGTTGGATCGAGATCGCGGTTCGCACCGCTGGTTCGAGCAGCTACACCGTCCTCAGCCCGCGCCAGGCCGTCAGCCCTGTTCCCTACGCGCTCTACGCGAAGGCGGCCGCCGGATTCGCCGTGCCCTATACAGCCAGTGGCCTGACCGCGGGCGGCACGGGCGTCCTCGACATCACCGGCACGGGTGACGGCATGGCCATCGCCGGCCGCCGCACCAGCGTCAATCCCGCGATCGTCGCCGGCGCCGCCGGCGTCTACGGCTCGAACGCGGGCGCCGGTGCGGGCGTCCAGGGCGAGTCCACTTTCGCGACTGGCATCGGTGTCCAGGGCTTCGGCGCCGGCGCCTCTGGAACCGGCGGCAAGTTCACGGGCCCCATGGCGATCGAGCTCAACGGTGGAATCAAGGTCTCGGGCACGCCGGCGGCCTTCCAGGTCGTCGCGAATACCGCTGGGAACACGTGTGGCACAACCCCCGCCAACGGGATCTTGGTCATCACGAACCCGCTGACTGATGCCGATCCGGCAGCAATGCTGCAGGTCACAGAGGTGAATGTGGGCCTTGGCACCCCCGCGGCAGTCACGGTCGCTTACGCACCGGCTGGATGCGTGGCGGGTGCCGGCAAGTGGACCATCGCGACATCGAGCGGAGCCACGGGCTTCGTGACCGGCCAGACGTTCAACGTCCTGGTGATCAAGCAATGATCGCCGCAATCCGCCGCCGTTCCTGGCTGGCGGCCGCCGCCGGCGTCACCGCGATCGCCCTGACCGCGACAGCGGTCGCCCAGGTCTCGGGCGGCGCCTACAACCTCTCCTGGAACGCTCTCATCCCAGGCGGCTCCAGCGCGAACGCGCCCTACACCGAGCAGGGGGTGATCGGCCAGGCCCTGGCCGGCCGATCATCCCAGGGGCAGTACGTCGTCGACAGCGGCTTCCTCGGAGGCGCCGCCAGCGGAAAGTACAAGCGCACGGTGCCCAACCTCTCCAACGACGGCCTCTACTAGACGGAGTTTGCGGCGCCAGTCAGGCGGCGGGCTCCTCGCGAGTCGTGGCCTGCGCTTCCTCCGTTTGCTGGAGCCCAAGGAGAGTGCGGGCGTGCCGCCGTGCGGTGGCCGAAAGCCGCGGCGCCGGACGCCTCTGGACGGGAGCTTCCGCGAGCCACCGTTCCGGATTCTCCGCGGCCGTGAAGAAGCCCATGGCGTGGGCCCGTCCGGTGAAGTTCATGAAGCGCTGAACCATGCGCGCCTGGCCCGGGTTGCCGACGAAGGCAACCCGCATTGGGTGGTGGTAACGAGAGGAGAAGACGGCGGCGAGCATCAGCAGCCCGCCCGGCCCGCGCTCGACCTCCGAGAGATCGCAACTGACCGCGGGAATCCCGCTGGCGTCCGCGAGGGCCATGGACTGCGAGAGCGCCCTGAGCGCTTCCCCGGTGGTTACCCGTCCGCTCATCTCGATGCGCAGCAGGTGCTGCGCGCTGTCGGCTCGGATCGTGTACACAGCCTTCCTCGGGAGGCTCCGGCAGTGGAGCTGCCTGGATCGCAATGAGTTTGTGATACCGATGTCGACAGCACACTCAGGAGTAATCCCTACATCTGCGGCCGATAGGACCTATCAACCGGCCAGGTCGAGCCGCGGAGGCGCGGTCGCGGCCGCATCGAGCGGGGCCGAGTGAGCGCGGCCGGCAAGAAGAAGATCAAGCCGTACCCGCACGGCCTCGAGGCGCTCCGCTGGAGCGCGCGGCAGCAGAATCACCTGGCCGCCGACCGAAACCACCTCGTCATAGCCACGGACGAACCGTCGGAGCAGCCAGGCAACCGAGAAGACGTCCGTGTCGCCTAGGGGGAAAAAAGCGATGGCGGGCCGGTCGCTACCTTCGAGCGAGGCCACGGGGAGGCACGAAAGCTCATCCCAGCGCACGCGCAAGCCGCGGCGGAGGGTGGTTGCCAGGCCGGCGGTAACCTGCTGCGGGGTGAGCGGCAACGTGAGCCAGTTCGAGGCGCCCGCCTGGAGGGCCTCGCGCAGCTCGCGTCCGGCGCCGAAGGGCGTGACGACGACGACCGCCCGCACGATCTTCACGTTCTCGCGAACAACGCGAGTGACAGACGCTCCCGGCGAGGCCTCGACAAACAGCACGCTCCCAACGGTGTCGACACCGCCGACGACCTCGACGCCCATCTCGGCACAGGCCTCGCGAATCGTGGCCGCGGAACCGCGATCGGCGAGGTCGAGCGAGACGCGGAGCTCGCGCAGGTTTGGGTGCGGCCAATCGCCATAAGCGCCGTCGATTGCCCGGGTCGCTTCGCCGCGAGCCGAGCGGCCATCCTCGGCCAGGCTGGCGATCCAGGCGTCGCAGGAGGCGCAGGCGAAGAACGCGGGCCACGATCCGCGGCTGCCGCCCGAAGGAATGCAGTCGATCATCGTCCCGTAGTCCTGGGGGACAGCCAGGCACACCTGGCACTGGTCTTCGAACACAGGCAACCGGCCGCCGGTAGAGGGAGCGCCAAAGAGAGGCACCGGCCGCGCCGCCCCGTGGTTGCGAACCTCGTCGAGGACGCCCCAGAGCCAACGCTCGCAGGAGCCGCAGAGCGGATGGCGGCGCACCTGCCATAAGGGATCGGGCTGCCACGACGTTGTGCGGCGCAACGGCCTGCGCCGCAACGTGGCAGCGGCCGGCCGGCGATCACCGCAGCAAGGGCAGACGGGATACGCCATGATCGGATTGTCGGCCACTCGCTGCCCAACGATAGGGCCCCGCCCGGCCACGTCACCTCGCGGCGCGCGCAGCCCCGAGCGAACTCCCGCCGTCGACCACGAAGATGTGGCCGGTCAGATAGGCGCCTTCTTCGGAGGCGAGGAACGTGACCATCTGGGCCACGTCGCCGGGGGTGGCCATGCGGCCGAGGGGCACGGAGCTGGCGAACTGCTCCCTCAGGCCCTGATCGAGCACTGATTCGTTGCCCATGCCCTTGCCCCAGATCGGCGTGTCGACGAGGCCGGGGGCGATCGAGGTCACGCGGATGCCGTGCGGGGCAAGCTCGAGGGCGAAGCACTTCGTCATGTGCATGACGGCGGCCTTGGAGGCGCAGTAGGCGGTGAGGGTCGGCGAGGCGTTGAGGGCGGCGACGCTGGCGATGTTGACGATGGCGCCGCCGTGGCCCTCGCTCATCATCTGGCGGGCGGCTGCCTGGTCGGAGTAGAGGACGCCGCGGGCGTTGATGTTCATCGTCCGCTCCCAGTCCTCGTCGGTCGTCTCCATCGCCCCCTTGAAGATTCCAATGCCGGCGTTCGCGACCATGACGTCGAAGCGGCCAAAGCGCTCGACCGCGGCGGCAACAAGCCCGTCGACCTCGGCGCGTTTGACGACGTCGCAGCCAACCGCAAGCGTGCGCGAGCCAGTCTCCTCCGCGATTTCAACCGCGGCCTGGCGGGCGGCGGCTTCGTCGATGTCGCCGATCACAACGGATGCGCCCTCGCGCGCGAAATCGAGCGCGATGCCCTTGCCGATACCGCTGGCCCCGCCAGTCACCGCCGCCACCTTGCCTTCGAGCCGCATGGACTCACCCCGCTGGTACGAATGGGGTGAGCGTAGGCGGAGAGGCGGGCGGCGGCAAACGGGAGGAATTCACGGTTGCCGTTCTCATGGTTCTTGTGGCCGCCGCCGTCCGCCACGAGCAAGGGGAAACGAATCTGCCTACGCGGGCTTGCGGGCGTAGACGGTCACTCCGCGGGTGTCGAACTCCTTTGCGTCCGACTCGTGCTTGCTTCCGGAGAACACGTCGACCTCGTTGGACATCACTACGTCTGTGAACCCGGACAGCGCCAGCACCTGGCGCCACTCTGCTTCCAGCAGAGCGCCGGCAATTCAGCCGCTCCAGAGGTCGATGTCGTCGCGCGCGTCCTGCGGCACTTCCCGGTGGACCAGGATGTCGCCGACCTGCAAACGTCCACCTGGCCGGAGTACCCGGAACATCTCGTGAAATACCGCCTGCTTGTCAGGACAAAGGTTGATGACACCGTTGCTAATCACAACAGTCGCCTCGCCATCGCCGACGGGCAGGCTCTCGGCGTAGCCATCGCGCACCTCGACATTAGCGAGTCCGAGCATTGCAGCGCCCGCTGCCGCCTTCGCGCGCATCTCTGGCGTCATGTCGATGGCGATCACTTTCCCCCGGCTGCCCACCTGCCGTGCGGCGATGAGGGTGTCGAACCCCGCGCCGCAGCCCACGTCGACCACCACCTCGCCCTCGTGCAGGTCACCGAAGAGGAATGGGTTTCCGGTGCCGGCGAACGAATCAACCGTCCCGCGTGGCAGCAAGGCGACGACGTCGCTCGGATAGCCGAGAATGCGCGCCAGTGGCTCCCCGGTGTGAAAGTGGAATCCGAGCTCCGGGTTCAGCGCCACATCGCGGTACTTCTCCGCGACGAGCTTTCGCAGCTCGTCCCGATCGACGCTCGAAACGCCCACTGTGCTGATATTCATACGGTGCTGTCCTCCTCGCATCGCAATGTGACCGGGACTATAGCATCTCGTGACGATGGTTGGAGTATGCCGGGAAGGAATATTAAGGTGCGCTGGGCTGCCGGTGTGCATGGCCGGGTAGGGCAGCGGAAACAGTGCTGCTGAGGTCGCGGCGGGTCGCTGGCGCTCCTCCGTACTGAATCGAACGCCATGGTGAGAAGGCGGCGGTGGCGCGCTTCCTACTGGTCGCGCCTCGGCAGGTTGCCGAATCGGTGGCGCTGGCGCACCAAATTGTGCATCATATGATGCGAGTAGGCGCACCAATCGCAGGGGTAACGACGATGCGGACCACCGTGACGCTCGATGACGAGTTACTGAAGCAGGCCGAGCAGGCAACGGGCATGTCGGAGCGCAGCGCGCTGCTTCGGGCCGGCCTCATCGCGCTGATCGAGCGAGAAAGCGCGCGCCGCCTGGCGCGGCTGGGTGGGAGCGAGCCGCAGCTCGAGCGCGTGCCGAGGAGGCAGGCGGAACCCGAGTGATTCTCGTCGACACCTCCATCTGGATTGACCACCTGCGATCCAACGAGCAGGCGCTTGCGGACGCGCTGGAACGGGGCATTGTGCTCACTCATCCTTTCGTGGTGGGCGAACTCGCCTGCGGCAACTTGAAGAATCGCAGCGAAGTGCTCTCCTTGCTGCGGCGGCTCCCGGGCGCACCGGTTGCGACTGACGCGGAGGCGCTCGCCTTCATCGAAGCGCGATCGCTGATGGGGCGCGGCATCGGCTACGTGGACGTGCACCTGCTCGCCTCAGCGGTGCTCGCCGGCGATGGCTGCCGGTTATGGACGCGCGACGCTCGTCTTGCTGCTGCCGCGGCGGACATGGGCCTGGATCTTCGCGAGAGCGAGTAGAGGCGGGGGCCACATCAGCCGGCTCCCTGGCGGTCGCCGTGATAACGCGCGGGTGCTCAGCTCTGACAGGTTGCTCACGCGCCCCGTCCTGATTTGCCGGCGGGATGGCGGCTATCAGGTGGTGGTGGCGTTCTCCGCCTTGCGGTGCGGCGGATCGACACCGAGGAACAGTTCGGCGCCGCGCGGCCAGAGTTTCGCGGCAAGGACGACGAAAACCGTCGTCGAGACGAAGGCGACGAGGAAGCGTGTGTGCAGCAAGTCCCAGTAATCGGTCTTCACGGCACTATCGGAGACGTAGGTGTCGGTCAGCCAGCCGAGGAAGAAGGGGATGTGGAAGAGGTAGATGGCGAAGGCGTAGCGGGAGAGCTCCTCGAACGGCCGGACGGCGATCGCGGTGATTCGACGACTGAGCGCCATGCGCGCGAGCGCCGGGTAGGCGGCGAGCCCACAGCAGGCGAAGAGGAAGACGGAGACGCCGAAGTAGCTCACGGGATAGTCGCCGAAGCCTTCGCCGCGCACCAGGTAGAACGTCATGATCGCGGCCATGGCGGCCAGCGCGGCAGGCAGCAGTCTCGTGGCATAAGCGAGCGCGTCGCCGCGGCGGCCGGACCAGTAGCCGAAGGCGAACGAGAAGACCCAGACGGCCGGGTTGCGATAGGCAAAGGTCGCGAAGTCGCCGGAGATCGTGGATGACTGGTACCAGGCGATCGTCGCCAGGTTTATGGCGAATGCGACTACCAGGAGCTGTGTCAGCCGCCGTTGGGGCACGAAGCGCGCCGGCCAGAAGCCGGCCATGAACACCACCAGGACGAGCAGGTAGTAGTACTGGCCGGCGAGGTCGAAGACGAGCAGGTCGTGGCGCAACTGCGCCGTCCAGCCTTCCTGCCAGAGCCGGTAGAGCAGCGTGGCGGTCATCGCGACGGCCAGGGGCAAGAGGATGCGCTGGAGCTTGCGCCGGACGTACTCGCCGAAGTTCGCGGAGGAATCGTGTGCGAGCAGGTAGGCCGACATGAAGAAGAAGACCGGCACGGCGCTGTGGGCGAAGAGGTGAATGACGTGGATCGCGAGGACCTGGCTGTGGGGCGTGACGGCCCAGGCGCTGAACCAGGCGTGGAGGTAGACGACGAGGATGATCGCGACGCCGCGCATGACGTCGAACTCGACGATGCGGCGGCGGGCGGGACCGGCAGCAGGCAGGGTTCCCGGCGGCTCCGGGCGCGGCGAGGTGGCGGTCGTGGTCAACAGAAACGAGCGTAGCAGCCCGGAGCGCAACCGCAGTCGTTCCAGGCGCTCACCGTACGCATAGAGAATGCCGTGCCCGTGGCTCGCCGCCGGAACGTCGCGACGTCAAGGGGCGTGCCCACCCTTGCTTCTTAGCAACGCTCGCTCGACGGTCACCCGCATCCGTTCCACAAACTCATCCGTCGACCAGTGGAAGTCCTCGGTCAGGATCTCCCATGTCCGCATCGAGACGATGGCGAACAGCAGATCACCGGCGATCCGGGGCTCCCATCGCTCATCCAAGAGGCCTTCCTCCGCGAGCCTGCGCACCACCGTTTCGCATCCCGCTCGCACGAGTGCCATCCGGCTGCCCCATGCGGCTCGTGCAGCCTCGTCGGTGTCTCTCGCGGCCAGTAGCACGGACCCCACTGGAGAAATCACCTCGATGTAGCGTCCCCAGAACGCCACAAACTCGCGCAGTGCTTCGAGTGCGGTAGCAGCCGTCCGGTACCGTCGGGCCCTGTCCGGCACCCCTTCCTGGTCGTCGACGTACACCGTCGTTGCAACCAGCAGATCCGTACGGTTGGCGAAATGCAGATAGAGCGTCTGCCGGGATACGCCGGCCGCCCGCGCCACGTCCGCCATGCGGATGCCGGCGCCGCCGCCTTCAACGAGCAATTTCCGGGTCGCGGCGAGAATCCGTTCGCGCGTTGGCGGCTCGGCGCTTGACATCGTGTCAATCTCCCTATTAGCCTTTACACCGTGTCAATGGACATTGTGTAAAGGTGGAGCCAAATGTACGACGCAATCATCGTAGGCGCCCGCTGTGCCGGAAGCGCCACGGCCATGCTCCTTGCGCGCCGCGGTCTGCGCGTGCTCATGCTCGACCGCGGCCGCTTCCCCAGCGAAACGATCTCGGGCCACTTCATCATGCATCCAGGCACTCGCAAACTCGCTGAGTGGGGCCTCCTGGATCGCGTGATCGCCTCGGGCGCGCCGCCGATCACGCGGGCATCCTTCAATTGCGGGGACTTCACTCTCAGTGCACCCCTCGCGCCAGATGACGGTCTTCCTGCCTGCATTGGTCCACGCCGCATGGTCCTCGACCAGCTGCTCGTTGAAGCTGCGATTGAGGCGGGCGCGGAGTTCCGGGCGGAATCTTCCGTCCGAGACCTGCTCTGGGCCGACCAGCAAGTTGTGGGTGTGCGTTTCCGAACCCCGGCCGGGGAGGAGCGGACCGAGCGCGCGACGCTCGTCATCGGAGCGGACGGACGGCACTCGCTCATCGCACGCCTCGTTGACGCTGCCCGCTATCGGGAGGTCGCGCCGATAACGTGCTGGTACATGGGCTACTGGGCAGATCTACGAGTTGACGGCTTCGAGGCTCACTGGCTGAACGATCGACTGGCTCTCGCGCTTCCCACCAACGATGGCCTCTCGCTTGTCGCGGTCGGCTGGCCGCACGCGAGCTTCCGCACGGTGAGAGAAGATGTCGACGGCCACTATCGGGCGACGGTCGGTGCGATGCCGGCCCTAGCGGAACGATTCAGTGACGCGATCCTGGCAGGGCCGTACACCGGCATGGCCGACCTCGCGAACTTCTTTCGTCGCCCCTGTGGTCCTGGCTGGGCGCTGGTAGGCGACGCCGGCCATTTCAAGGATCCGACGACCGCACGGGGCATCTCGGATGCCTTCATCGACGCCGAGTTGGTGGCTGACGCCGTGGCCGCGGCGCATTCGGGCGGCATTTCCCTGGAGGCATCGCTGGCAGCCTACCAGCTCCGCCGCGACGCGCGGGCAATCCCGGAGAGTGAGTTCAACATGGAGCGGGCAACGCTCGCCAACTGGGGCACGCCGCCGCAGCTCGCCCTCCGAGCCGCCCTCCGCAATAACCCGGTCGACACGCAGGCGTTCATGCACGCGGCCATGGGAATCACTCCTCGCGAACAGTTCTTCACGGCGGAAAACATCGGGCGCGTCATGGCAGCCGCCCGCGCGACGTCGGTTGCAAGCTGACGGATGGCCAGGGGCGCACTTTCCGCTACACTTCGGCTCATGGACTTCACGTTTTCGCCGGACACCGAGCGCTGGCGCGCCGAGCTTCGCGCCTTCCTGAAAGCCGAGCTGCCGGCGGGATTCGAAGGCAGCGACGACTTCTTCGACGATGAGGAGCAGGTGCCGGTTGCGCGCGAACTGACGAAGAAGCTGGGCGCGAAGCGCTGGCTCGCCCCGGCCTGGCCCGAGCAGTACGGCGGGCTCGGCAAAGACACGATCTGGCAGATGATCCTGAACGAGGAGATGGCCTATCAGCGCGCGCCGGCGAGCGGGCGGCTGTTCACCATTGGGATAACGGGCCCGACGGTGATGGTGAACGCGAGCGACGAACAGAAGGCGCGCTGGCTGCCGCGGATGGCCTCCGGCGAAGACTGGTATTGC
>JAKALX010000001.1 GCA_021823905.1 Chloroflexota bacterium
GGAAGGCCTGCCACGACCAGCACGCGATCCTCAATGCCGTCGCTTGGGAATGCCTGGTCGTCGCGCCAACCGAAACGTCCCAACTCCTTCGAAGGTCGCTCTGCGTTCATGCCCGAAGGGATGCGATCACGATCGTCGCGGCGGCCAACCGCTTGGCTGGCCGTCACAACCCCGGTCGCACCCCACGTCCGCCCGGCTCATGTGGAGGCCGATCCTTACGCCCGCCGCCGAGTCCTGACGCGGCGGATCAGCCTGGCAACGGCCAACGGCCCGTCGGACGTCCGGACGAGACCGGCGTTGGTGTGTACATGCCGCCGCCGAGATAACGGCGCTGGCCGGCGTCTGGTTGTCGTTCGCCCACAGGTGGGGACTCAGGCTCCTGACGCCGACAGCGGACAACCCGGATCCCCGCGTGTGCGGGGATGACGCGATGGGGGCGGGGATCGCGCCCCACCTCGGCCGTGGTCGTGTTCCGGCCGGTCCTCGCATCGACCGTCCGGCGAAGAAACCGATTGAAACGGCCGCGTTTGCCCCGCAGACCCCCGCGCCGACAACCGCGAACAGCGCGCCTCCGACTGCGTATCCAATTCATCAGTCACGTGTTCCGGCGCTCCTGTCGGGGCCAGGATCATCGGTAACGCGACTGAGACGAGGACTTGAAATATTCCGACGAGCCGTGGCATTCTCCTATTCGATGTAACGCAGTCGCAGTTGCAGAAGAAGGCAGCGAGAACCTAAACGGACGGACGCCGGGCCAGGGGGTCGGGTTCGGCGGGTTTGATAGGGACGGCGTGTCGGGACGGTCAGGGGCTCGAGAAAGCCCCCCAACAGAAGCAGTGCAGAGGAAAGGAGAAGACGAGATGACGAACAGTTTCTTGAAGTCGGCTTTCGTAGGGGCAGGGCTGGTGCTTACCATCGGGTTGGCGCAGCCTTCGTTCGCCGGCGGCGGCGCGAACTTCCCGGGGGGCGAGCCTCCAGGCCAGAGCGGCGGCAAGTCCTGCTCGTGCAGCGAGTGCCTCTGGGTGGATACTTACAACCCGAACAACCCTTCGAATCACGTCACCGACGTGGAGTTCACGACGGGGGTCCTGCAGAGTGGAGTCCTGTACGAGATCCAGATTTCCGGCACGGCCAGCTACTGGGCCCCGGATATGTGGATCGCTCCCGAGGGGAGCCCCGACGCCGCGCCGATGTTCCCGAGCCTTGCCGGGGACATGACCGGTCCCGTCGGCATCGACTGGGAATACCTTTACGCGTATCCCGACCAGACCTTCACGCTATCTTTGCCCTACCACTATCAGTACGGGTTGGTCAGCCTCGACGGCGGCCTGACGTTTGTCGACATCGTGCCTGTCGGGGGCCAGACCTACCAGGGTTCTCACGTCTACCAGTACGTCGTGGTCGGCCAGGGCCAGAAAGCGGCGTTCGAGCGGATCGACCAGGGACCGAGCTTCGACAACTACGGACGCTTCAAGGTCTGCGTCTACCGCCTCAACGCCTGCGGCAAGAAGGACGACAACGGCGGCGGCGACGACGGCAACCCCGGCGGACACAGCTAACGAGCTGACGCCGCGAACCCGGGGCCAGGGCAAATTCGTCCGTCGGGAGCAGTGAGATTCGACCCGGCCACTCAAGCACTGGGGCCGGGGAGGGCGATCGACGCTCTCCCCGGCCCTCTCTTGTGGGCGGACCTTTAAGGTGTGGTTTCGAATCGGTGTCGAGCCGGCCCAGGTCCGAGCAGGCGCGATTGACCGTCGAAGGCGATGTTCGGCGCAAGGTGAATGGTCGAGCGGTCGGCCGGTGACCGCCCTCGGGCAAGCGACACCGGGCGCGCCGGTCCAAATGGGTTCGTGGGAACCGCGACTCAGCCAGTCGAAGCCCCCAGTCCCGCAACCAGCGGCACCGGGCATCGCAACCGGATCGGTCGCGTTGGCCTATACTTCCACAACCGATGGTGGCCAAGGGCCCAATGTCCCAACGCACCCCGCTCCACCGTACCCGCGGACAGTCGCTGAACTCGCGCGATCCGCGGCCGTCACATTCGGGCCGCGCTGATCTCGACGTCCCCGGGAGCCGGTTGGGGCCATGCCACTAATCGTCTGTGCATTCTGGCTGGCGTTTCCTTCGATTGGCACCGTCTTCAAGTATCTGGGCGTTCCGGGTCTCGTTTCCTACTCCGCCGTCGTTCTGGCTTCTCTCTGGGCGATTCGAGTCTGGGTGCTGCCCCGGCTCACCACGTACCTGACCGAGAGGCAGGCCCTCGTCCTTGCCGCTTTCACCCTCATGGCTCTGATTGCCATCTTCGTCTGGATCCACCCGCTGGTGAGCGCCCCGCGACCGGGCCACGGGAGCGACCGCAACGAAGCCATGAACCTCGCAACTTCAGCGCTGCTGCACGGTCGCTACCCATACCACTCGAGAACGTACCTGGGGAATCCGCTCAGCCCCCTGCCCGGCTCGATTCTGCTGGCGGTGCCATTCGCCTGGCTTGGCGACAGCGGTTATCAGACCTTCTTCTGGCTCGCAATATTCTTTCTTACCCTACGGCGTGAGTTGCAGGGTTCGCGGCCGGCCCTGCTTCTGATGTGGATTGCCTTGACCCTGTCGCCGGTTGTCGTTCAAGAGGTCATGACCGGCGGTGACCTGCTGGCAAATGCCCTCTACCTCATGGTCTTCGCGCTCAGTCTTCTTCGGCGCGCTCGTGAGAGGAGCGGGTGGGCCTACGCTGGTCTGTTCGGCGTTGGGCTATCTTCTAGGGCGAACTTCCTGTTGCTTGTTCCCCTCGGTTTGGTGGCGCTCGCCGAGCGCGCAGGATGGGGTCGTGCGCTCAAGCTCACCGCCGTAAGTTGCGCGACATTCGGAGTCGTCACGGTCCCCTTCTATCTTGCCAGTCCTGGGGGGTTCTCGCCGCTGCACACCCTGCGGACGTTTGACGCCGCGTCGGCGCGCGTCCCATGGCTCGGGGTTTTCGTGTTCGTTCTCGACGCCAGCCTCGCGGTTGCCCTTGCGTTTCTGCGCCCTTCTCGGACTGATGCGGGCTTTCTCAGAAATTGCGCTCTCGTGCTAGCGGTCCCGGTGGTGTCGTTGGCGATTGTCCTCGGCCTGCGAACCGGCGCGGCCGGCGTTGACTCCGTCGGGTATGGCCTCTGTTTCTTGTTCTTCGGTCTGCTCTCGTGCGCCAAGATTAGCTTGGATCCCGGTTTGCTGATCTCGCCCGTACCTCGTTTCTGATCTGCGCCGGATGGACCATTGGGGATTGCTGCTTGAGCGCCCCAACGCGAAACGAGGGGAGGTTGGCCTCCCCCCGCGTATCGCGTGTGCATCCGGCCGGTGGCAAGAGCCCTCAGTCAGAACTCTCACGAAGACTTGGATCTCAAGGCCACCGGCCCCGACCCTCGTCCCTCACCGGAGCTTCAGCTGTTGCAGGCGGTGAGGTGGCGAACGCAGATCTTGAAGCGGCCGTAGTTGTCGTGGCTTGGCCCCATGTCAATCCGTTCGAAAGCAGCCTTCTGTCCTTGGCCGACCACGACAAAGGTATAGACGTGGGCCGGGCTGTAGTTCTGGCCGGTGATCGGTGTGGGGGCGAGGAAGAGGCCGCCTCCGTCCGTGCTTATGAGTCCGTAGTTATAGACTCCGGGGAGCGTGCCGCCATAGGTCTGATCGGGGTAGCCGAAGAGGTACTCCCAGTCCCAGCCAACCGGACCGGTCTTGTTCCCTGCGAGGCTCGGGAACATCGGCGCAGCCTCGAACGCACCTATCGGGGAAATCCACATCCACGGATCCCAGTAGCTTGCAGTCCCCGAGATCTCGATGAGGTACAGCTCGCCCTTCTGCAGGATCCCATTCGTCATCTTCACTTCGGGAATGTGGTTCGAGGGATCGGTCGCGTTATAGGTTTCAAGGTAGAAGCATTCCTGGCACAAGGTCGTGCAGCTCACGGTCGCATGCATGCCCGCCGTCCGTCCCAGCCAGAAGTCCTCGTCTTGGGCGAGTGCTGGCCTGGCCAAGCCAAAGGCCAGGGCCAGTCCACCCACCACTAGTGCCACGCGCAGATTCTTGCTTGCCATCTCCCATCCTCCCTTTGGTCTGTCGGCTGGAGTGACCCCTGCCTCCAGCCAGCCTTTCCGAATTTCGTGATCGACGGTGTACTAATCCGGTCACCTATGAACTGCCGTTCATTCTCGGTGTTGTGCCCCAGCCTGGGAATACGCCCAACGGGGGGGGAGTGGTGCATCACCAGAACTAGGCCTTTGGATGGAGATGTGAACGCGAGCCTTGTATATCATAAGTCATTTGACGTAATACTGTTATCGCCAAAGCAGCCTGTAAGGTTGTGGGAGAAACGCTCCGCGGTTTGAAGTCTCTAGAGTCCATTATCTGCCGGCGCGTGTTTGTAGGCGCGGGCTTCAGCCCGCGGGGTGGGTGGGCGGCTCAGTTCCGCCTGGAACGGGTGGGGAATCGGCATGAGCTGGCGTCGTGGTGGCATCGTGGCCAGGAGTTTTGCCGTGGCAGCCTGCACTGGAGGCGGCGCAGCGGCCGGATTTCCGCGCTGAGCCCTCTCAGCCAGGCGACAGGACGGGCCTCGGAGGTGTAGGATTCGCCCGACCAAGGGAGTGCGTTGGCAGGCATGGCGGACCACGGCGGCACAGCGCACGCTCGGGGTCGCCCGAAACAGGGTGGAATGTTGAACCTACTGATAGTGAAAGGGTTTGCCGGGCGAACCAACGGCGGGAGCGTGCCCGCCGAGCGGCGCAGACGCGATGCGGGCAAACCGGGAGAGCACCCACGATGAGCGACCTTCCGAGCAGAGATCAGTCAGCCGGCCCCCAGCCACGGGAGATGAACCTGGCGGACGTCGTGGCGTTCGTGCGCCGCCACCTCCTCCTGATCTGTGGGCTGCCGCTGGCCGCGGGCCTGGTCACGGGCGTGACGATGTTGCTCGCTGTGCCCCGGAGCTACGAAGCGTCGGCCACGCTGGTGGTGGTCCCGCCGAAGTTCGCCTCCGACCTCAAGCCCAGCACGCTAACCATCCAAGGCTACCAGAAGCTGCTCGAGTCGGACGCCGCCATCGCCGAGACGAAGCGGCGCCTGGTCGAGAAGGGCGTGCTGAAGCCGGACGCCCAGCTTCGGCTGAACCGCGAGCTGGAGTCGCGGATCTTCGTGTCGCGCCGCGCGGACGAGCTGTCGCTCGCGCCGATGCTGCAGGCCGTCGCGCGCGGCACGTCGCCCGCGAAGGCGGCGGCGATCGCGAACACCTGGGCCGAGGTGTTCCTCGAGCGCACGAAGAGCCTGATGGCCGGGAGCACCTCGTCCACGGTCCAGTTCATCGACGAGCAGTACCCCAAGGTGCGCGCCGAGCTGGCCACCCTCGAGGACGAGCGGGTGACCACGAACGACACCTTCCAGAAGCGATCCGATAGCGCGGCCGACCAGTGGGACCAAAAGGTGGGCGCGTTCAAGAACCAGACCTCCGACCTCCTCGCGGGCTACCAGGCGGAGACCCGCCGCCTGGTCGAGGAGTACAGCAGCGGCAAGAACCTGGACACCCGCAACGTCCAACTGGCGGCGTTGCGCAAGGCGTACTCCGACCTCCAGGACGAGCAGGCGCGCGTCTCCGCGGACCTGCAGCAGAAGCAGCTGCAAGCCGATGCGGCGCGCACGCAACTGGCCGTCACCGCCCAGTTCCTCACCCTGCAGAAGGCGATCACCGACGAGGCGCTGTGGGCGGCCATGGTGGCCTCCAAGGACGACAAGCCGGACTGGAAGAAGCTTCAGGACCGTAGCCTCGCGACCCAGGAGATCAACCCCGTCTACACGAGGCTGGCCGACCGCCTCTCGCAGGTCGAGATCGAGGTGAACGCGCTCGTACCTAGGGCCGCGAAGCTGGCGCAGGACCTCGCCACGATGAGCGAAGCGATCAAGGAGAAGGACACGCCGCTCCGCCTCGACGAGGCCGGGCTCGAGAAGCTCAAGCGCGAGCGCGAGGCCGGCCTCGATCGGCTCAAGCAGGACCGCGACGACCAGCTCGAGGCGCTGAAGCGTCAGCAGCAGTTCGAGCTGGACGGGATCAAGCGGGCGTGGGACGCCAAAGTCGGCCAGCTCGACCGCGACGTCAATCACGAAAAGGACCTGTTCACGGAGCTGGCGAAGAACTACAACCAGGCGCTGCTCGCCAAGGCGCAGCAGGACGTGGAGGACGTGCGGATCGGTGCCGTCGCGGTGCCGGCGGATCACCCTCAACCCAGGGGAACCGTGAAGATGGCACTGCTGCTCGCCGTTGTCGCAGGCCTTTTCGGGGTGGGCATTGCATTGGTGAGCGAGTCGTTGGAACCAGATAGGAGCAGATCC
This sequence comes from Chloroflexota bacterium, assembly GCA_021823905.1. GTDB lineage: Bacteria > Chloroflexota > Dehalococcoidia > Tepidiformales > Tepidiformaceae > JAKALX01. Next base: position 6,349 of record JAKALX010000001.1, read on the forward strand.
AAACCGGCCCGGCAGTAGATGCCGGAAGCGCTTTGACGGAGCTCTCACGGAGCGAAGTCTGGAGGGATGATGAAGGTCATGATCCTCTGCGGTGGCGTGGGCACGCGTTTGCGGGAACTCACCGAAATCCGGCCCAAGCCGATGGTCGAGGTCGGCGGGCGCCCGATCCTCTGGCACATCATGAAACTATACGCGCACCATGGGATGGACGACTTCATTCTGTGTCTCGGGTACAAGGGCAGCATGATCAAAGAGTACTTTCTCAACTATGAGTCAATGAACTCTGATTTTTCTGTTGAACTGGGCAAGAAGAACAGCATTGCCTTCCACGATCACAATCATAACGAAGCCGGCTGGCGCGTCACTCTTGCCGACACCGGCGAAAAGACGATGACCGGCGGACGCATCATGCGCGCGGCGCGGTACCTCGAGGGCAAAGGCACCTTCGCCGCCACCTATGGCGATGGCGTGACCGATGCGGACCTCGCAGCTGCGCTTGCCTATCACCGCAAGATGGGGCGCCTGGCGACGCTCACGGGCGTTCGGCCGCCAAGCCGGTTTGGCGAGCTGATAGCAGATGGTGGACTTGTTCGGGCCTTCACCGAAAAGCCGCAGGTCGCCGAAGGACTGATCAACGGCGGCTTCTTTTTCTTCGAGCCCGCCTTTCTGCGCTATTTGACGGCCGATGAGGACTGCGTCCTTGAGCGCGCGCCCCTGGAACGATGCGCCGCGGATGGCCAGCTGAGCGTGTACCGGCATGACGGGTACTGGCAGTGCATGGACACTCTGCGCGACTGGGAGTCGCTCCAGAGTCAGTGGGACACGGGTCGGGCGCCCTGGAAGGTATGGGCGTGACCGACTCCTTTGTTTCCGCGTTGAAGGGTCGGCGGGTCCTGGTAACCGGCCACACCGGTTTCAAGGGGTCGTGGCTCTCGCTGTGGCTGGCGCAAATTGGCGCCGAAGTCCACGGCTACGCACTCGAGCCGCCGACGACGCCGAATTTGTTCGAGGAGGCGCATGTCGCCGGCGTGCTGGCAAGCCACACGATCGCTGACGTGCGGGATGTGGTCGCCATTGGCCGCGCGTTCGTCGACACCAGTCCAGAGGTCGTCTTCCATTTGGCGGCTCAGCCGCTCGTCCGCGAGAGCTACCTCGACCCACGCGGGACAGTGGAAGTGAACGTGCTCGGCACGGTAAACCTGCTGGAGGCGATTCGCGCGCACCGCCAACCGTGCGCGGTAATCGTGGTTACCAGCGACAAGTGCTACGAGAACCGCGAGTGGGTATGGGGCTACCGCGAGAACGACCCGATGGGTGGTCACGACCCCTACAGCATGAGCAAGGGCGCAACCGAGCTCGTGGTTGCGTCGTGGCGCCGCAGCTTCTTCCCCCCTGAGCGGGTTGCCGAGCACGGAGTTCGCCTCGCGAGCGCTCGGGCGGGCAATGTCATTGGCGGCGGCGACTGGCGCCAGGACCGGATCATGGTGGACTGCATCGCGTCGCTCGAACGCGGGACGCCAATTCAGGTGCGTAACCCGCAGTCAACCCGCCCATGGCAGCACGTGCTCGAGCCGCTGTCGGGCTACCTGATGCTCGCTGCTCGGCTGCTCGAAAGTACCAGCGAGAATGCCAATGAATTCGCCGGGGCGTGGAATTTCGGTCCCGCCGTCTCCGACGTGTGGCCGGTCCGTCGGTTGGTCGAGGAAACCATCGAGTGCTGGGGTTCGGGGTCATGGATCGACATGTCGGAACCATCGGCGCCACACGAGGCGAGGCTGCTCGCGCTCAACTGCGACAAGGCCCATCACCGGCTGGGCTGGCGCCCGACGTGGGATGCATCCCGTTCGGTCAGGGAGACGGTCGCCTGGCATCGGGTGCGTCTCGAGGGCGGGGCATTGCGCGACGTGACACTTGGGCAGATTGGAGCGTTCGCAGCCGGCGGCGGGCCGGTGGCAACTGGGAGAATCTCTTCGTGAACGACCCGAAGACATTGAGAGAGAAGATCCTGGGCCTTGTTCGCGAGTTTCAGGATGCGCGAAGGAGAGGCGAGTCGGCTTTCCGGCCGGGCGAGGACACGGTTCGATACGCCGGCCGGGTGTTCGATGCGGACGAGATGGTGAACCTGGTCGATTCGTCGTTGGACTTCTGGCTCACCGCCGGCCGATACGCGGAAGAGTTCGAGGCAGGCCTTGCGGAGTTCCTTGGCGTTCAGGACGCACTGTTGGTCAACTCGGGGTCCTCCGCGAACCTCGTGGCGCTATCGGCGTTGACCTCGGCGAAGCTGAAGGACCGCCGCATCAGAGCCGGTGACGAGGTCATCACGGTTGCGGCCGGGTTCCCCACCACCGTCAACCCGATCATCCAGAACCGCGCCGTCCCCGTCTTTGTGGATGTCCAGCTCGCCACCTATGTGCCGACGATCCAAGCCATCGAGGCGGCGGTCGGGCCCCGGACGCGAGCCGTGATGATCGCCCACACCATGGGCGTGCCGTTCCCTGTCGCGGAGGTTCGGGAATTGTGTGACCGGCGCCGCCTCTGGCTGATCGAGGACAACTGCGACGCGCTCGGCAGCCGGTACCAGGGTCGACTCACTGGCTCGTTCGGCGATTTCGCAACCTGCAGCTTCTACCCCGCACACCACATCACGATGGGCGAGGGCGGCGCGGTCGTGACGAACAACGAGGACCTGGCACGCATCGCGCGCAGCTTTCGTGACTGGGGTCGCGATTGCTACTGCGCCGGCGGCGAGAACAACACCTGTGGCAAGCGCTTCAGCCAGCAGTTCGGCACGCTGCCGCACGGCTACGACCACAAATACGTCTACGGCGAGATCGGCTACAACCTCAAAGTTACCGACATGCAGGCTGCAATCGGAGTGGCGCAGCTTGCGAAGCTTCCGCAGTTGATTCAGGCCAGGAAGGCCAATCACGGGGCGCTGCACGCCGGCCTTTTGCCGTTCTCCGATCGCCTGGTGCTGCACGCTGGCCCGCCGGGATCGGATCCGTCCTGGTTTGGCTATGTGCTTACGGTGCGACCTGATGCCGAGTTTGCCCGCGCAGACCTGGTTGGCGCCCTTGAGAATGCGGGAGTCGAGACACGCAACCTTTTCTGTGGCAACCTCCTCCGGCATCCGGCGTATCTGGGCGTTGAGCACCGATTTGTGGGGCCGCTAAGTGTCGCTGACCTCATCACCACGAACACGTTCTTCGTTGGTGTATACCCGGGTCTCACGCCTGCGATGATCAGCCACGTCCTGGACGTTGTCCGCTCGTTCATGAGTGACCATTAGCGGCCTGCGCAATGCCGAGGGCAATCCATTTCGAGGTATTCGTCGAACGGGTCGAACGCCATTCGCCGGGCGTGGCGTCATTTCACTTCGCATGGAGGGGCCGCCGGCCGCAATTTCGTCCAGGGCAGTTCGTGCACGTCGCACTGGACGACTACGACCCGTCGTTGCACTGGCCGGAGAGTCGGGTGTTCTCGATTGCCTCTGCACCCAGCGACCAAAACGGCATGCGTTTGACCATCAGCCGTCAGGGGCGCTTCACCGCTCGCCTGCTCGAGGAAGTGGAGCCTGGACGGGTGCTCTGGTGCAAGGGACCCTACGGCCAGTTCGAGGTGAGCCCTCGCGCTCCAGGCAAGGGGGTCGCGTTGGTCGCAGGCGGCACGGGAATCACGCCGTTCTGCGCCGTCATGGAGGAGGCACTGCTGCGGCCCGAGGTCTTGACCGGGCCAGTGCACCTCTACTATGGCGCACGGACCGCCGATCTCCTTGTTTATCGGGAGCTTGTGCAACGCTGCGCCGCTGAATTGCCCTGCTTCGAGACGGGACTATTCTCGGAGGAGGGCCAGGCGCCCCAAGGAATCGAGCAGGGGAGACTAGACATCGACCGGATCGCCCGCGAGTGCGGCGGGGATGTTACCTATTTTCTGAGTGGCCCAAAGCCGATGATCGACGCTTTCTCGCAAACGCTGCGAGGTATCGACCTCCTGCCGCCGGATGGTGTCGTAGTGGACGCCTGGGAATGAGAGAGGCCCTACGCACGTCGCGAAACCCGCTGGCGGCGGACCTCGATTTCGTTCTTGAGCATACCCGCCCGCTGTGGGAGGATCTCCGGGGCGAGCGGCTCTTCGTTACAGGGGGCACCGGTTTCTTTGGGTGCTGGCTGCTGGAGAGCTTCGTCTGGGCCAACCAGGAACTCGCCCTTGGCGCCAGCGTTACGGTGCTCACGCGCGATCCAATGGCCTTCAGCCGCAAAGCACCACATTTGGCGAATCACCCCTCAGTTCGGCTTCACACCGGCGAAGTTCGCTCGTTTGAAATCCTGGAGGGGTCGTTCTCGCACGTCATCCACGCGGCCACCGAGGCGAGCGAGCCACTGAATCGGCAGCAACCGTTCGAAATGTTCGACACGATCATCGGGGGGACCCGCCACACACTCGAGTTCGCACGGGCGGCTGGGGCGAGGAGACTTCTGCTGACGAGTTCGGGCGCGGTGTACGGGCCACAGGCGCCCGACCTCGCCCGCGTTTCCGAGGAGTACGCAGGGGCCCCAAACGTGGCGGACCCCGCGGCGGCGTACGGCGAGGGGAAACGCGCGGCCGAGATGCAATGCGTGCTTTCAAGTCGCGCCTTCGGCCTGGAGGCCAAGATTGCGCGATGTTTCGCCTTTGTGGGTCCGTATCTCCCGCTCGATACTCACTTCGCAATCGGTAACTTCATCCGCGACGCGCTGACCGGTGGGCCGATTGTGGTCCACGGGGGCGGGATGCCGTGTCGCTCATACATGTACGCCGCCGACTTGGCGGTTTGGCTCTGGACGATTCTCTTCGCTGGCGCGTCGATGCGGCCATACAACGTCGGGTCGGAGGTTGCCGTGGATCTCGCTGACCTGGCCGCGTTGGTCGCCAGAATCGCTGGCCTGAAATCTGGCGTCGAGGTTCGCGGTGAGGCCGACCGCGCAGGCGCTGGCATGAGATACGTGCCGTCAACCCGCCGCGCACAGGCGGAGCTCGGCCTGCGGGAATGGACATCACTGGAAGCAGGGATTGGGAAGACTGTCAGCGCGTGCCGCGGGGTGACCGGGCAGAGGCCAGCCAGGAGAAGGGTGGGCGCATGAAAGCATCTGACTTCGTCGCCGGCTACTTGCGGAGTCAAGGCGTAAGCCACGTCTTCGAGGTTGTCGGTGGCATGATCACGCACCTCATCGACTCGATTGCAGCCCGTGGGGATATCCAGCTCGTGAGCATGCACCACGAGCAAGCGGCCGCCTTCGCCGCCGAGGGCGTCGCTCGGATGACCGGTGTGCCTGGCGTCGCGATGGCGACCAGCGGCCCGGGTGCAACAAACCTGCTCACAGGTATCGGCAGTTGCTACTTCGACTCGTATCCCGCAGTGTTCATTACGGGCCAGGTCAATCGCCACGAGCTGAAGGGTGACAGGGGCGTTCGGCAGCTGGGGTTTCAGGAGACAGACATCGTCTCGATGGCCAGGCCAATAACGAAGGCTGCGTGGCTCGTGGGCTCGCCGGAAGCGCTTCCGTCTCTCCTCGCCGAAGCGTTTCGCGTTTCGCTGGCCGGTCGGCCCGGCCCGGTGCTTCTCGACATTCCAATGGACGTGCAACGAGCCGAAGTCATTGGCGAGTTTCCTGCACAGATGGATGCCCCCCCTGCAGCGCCCGACGCTGCATTGGTTGCAGAGCTGCTTGAAGCTCTTTGGAAGGCCAAACGACCCCTGATTCTTGCCGGCGGGGGTGTGCGCTCCGGTCGTGCTGCCAGGGAGTTCCGCGAGCTCGCTGCGGTCCTAGGTGTTCCGGTCGTCAGTTCGTTGATGGCGGTCGATGCGCTCGAAGCTGGGAACCCGCTACGAGTGGGAATGATCGGGTCGTACGGCAACAGGTGGGCCAACTTGGCGATAGGCCTTGCGGACTTTCTGCTGGTGCTGGGAAGCCGGCTCGACATCCGACAGACCGGCTCGGAAGTCGAAGCGTTTGGTGCTGGCCGAACCATTTTCCACGTCGATTGTGACCCTACCGAGGTCAACAACAGGGTCCAGAATTGCACAGAGATCCACGCGGACCTCAGCGCTTTCCTGGTGACAGCGGCCGCCCAAGCGAGGGGAGTGGAGCCCAAGCGGTGGCCAGGTTGGTCCGATGAAATCGCCCAGCTCCGGTTACGATGGCCTGACGTCAATGAGAGCCGGGGTGGGAATGGGGTCAACCCCAACGAATTCATGCATCAACTGTCGGCAGCTTCTGGGTCGGCTGCGGCCTTCGTGGTGGATGTTGGTCAGCACCAGATGTGGGCAGGTCAGTCTCTGGCGCCGGGCCCCGAGCAGCGGTTCTTGACGTCCGGAGGGCTGGGAGCAATGGGTTCCGCTCTCCCCATCGCCGTCGGCGCGGCGTTTGCATCGGCCGGTAGGCCGGTCGTGTTAGTGGCGGGCGACGGGGGTTTTCAAGTCAACCTCCAGGAACTGCAAACAGTGGTGGCCAACTCGTTGCCCATCAAGATCCTGGTGCTCAACAACGGCTGCTATGGGATGGTAAGGCAGTTCCAGGAGAGCTACTTCGGCGGAAGGTATCACTCTACGGTCTGGGGTTACTCAGCGCCGGATTTCGTGCGGGTGGCGCAGGCGTTCGGGATCGAGGCCATCCGAGCGACATCCCCGCGAGAAGTCCCCGGCGGCCTGGCTGCGCTCTGGAAGGACCCCGGCGCACCGTTCCTCCTCGAGGTAGCAATCGACACCCACGCCAATGCATTCCCGAAGATCGCATTTGGCCGGCCGATCACGGAAATGGAGCCATTCGCTAAGCCAGTCGAAATGGAGGGCACATAGTCTGGTGAGAGGAGGCGACGATCTTCAGACGGATCGATCGTGAAACAGATGGGCGCGAGAAGTTCAACTCTACAGTAAGGAACAGTTTGAAGAGAACGGCGGGTCGCTCCTTCATGCAACTCAAGTGGTCCCTCCACGCGATCAGACGCAAGCTCGGCATCGATCGGGCTGTGGCCTTTGGCTCGTTTTCAACCGTCTGGGGCGCAGTCGGTGGTTCGGTATCCATTCTTCTGATTGCGCTTCGCTTCAGCCCGGAGGTGCAAGGCTACTATTACACCTTCAATAGCTTGCTTGCCCTGACGACGTTTGTCGAGCTCGGGCTGGGAACCGTCATTCAGCAGTTTGCGAGCCACGAGTGGGCGAGACTCGACCTGGACTCAGGCAAAGGCGTCGTGGGGGATGCGAATGCGCTCTCGCGGCTCGCGAGCCTGGCGCGGGTTTCGTTCAGGTGGTATGGGTTTGCTGGCGCGCTTGCGGTGATAGGTCTCGGTGCGGGAGGTGTCGTCTTCTTCGCCCAAAGGCCGTCTCCCGGGATCCAATGGGTCGGACCGTGGTTGGTATTGTGCGGGCTCTCCGGCATGAGGCTAGTGCTGGTTCCAGCGTGGTCGTTGCTGGACGGCTGCGATCAAATGCGGCATACCAACGCCGCGAGGTTGGGGATTGCCGTGGTCACGAACCTATTTGCCTGGGCGGCAATCGTGCTCGGCGCAGGGTTATGGACGCTGGTGATCTTGAATGGGGCGAATTTGGCGGTAGCGGCCGCGTTCTTTGCGCGGCGGTATGGGGACTTTTTCCGCGCCATCAGGTCGTCGCCACGCCATGCAGCGGTCGATTGGCGCCTCGAGATATGGCCCATGCAGTGGAGAATCGCCTTGAGCTGGTTGAGTGGCTATTTCATCTTTTCCCTGTTTACGCCCGTGATGTTTCAGTTCCACGGGGCCATCGTCGCAGGCCAAATGGGGATGACGTTGTCGTTGGCTAATGCGCTCCTCGCGTTTGCCTTGACGTGGGTGGCGACGAAGGCCCCAGCGTTTGGCCAGTTGATCTCCCTACGGGACTTCGCGGGTCTGGATCGATTGTTTGCCGCTTCAACGGCGCAAGCGCTGGCAGTTGGGGGAATCGGAGCCCTGGCCATTCTTGGCGGTACGTACGGATTGAACGCGATCCATAGCCGGCTGGCGCTGCGTCTTCTCCCGCCGCTCCTGGTTGGGTTGTTTGTTGTCTCGGCTCTCATTGCGACGCTGGTAGGCGCGATGGCTACCTACCTGCGTGCCCACAAGCGGGAGCCGTACCTCGTCCCGTCGGTGCTCTGTGGCGTGGCGGTGGGAGTGACGACGATCGTCCTAGGCGGTCGATATGGGGCGCTAGGCGCGGCCATCGGCTACCTGGTGCTATCTCTCGTGTTCCTGATTCCGGAGGTCGCAATCTTTAGGCACTGCCAAAGCGCTTGGCATGTGACTGACGAGGGAGCTTCTGGCTGATGGGAGCGGAAGGGGTCCGGGGCGAGGAATGCGACAGTTGAAAAGGGCACTTCGACGATTGATAGCCAGCGTGCTGCTGTTTCTTCGGCAGCAGGACCGGTATGTCTCGCGTCAGCGCGCCGAGAAGCGTGGTCTTCTTCGCATCGGCCGCCACACCTATGGCACTCCCATCATCGACTCCTACCCCGGGAGCGAGAAGGGGATCACGATCGGCGCGTTTTGCTCGATCTCGCGGGATGTGGTGATGATTACGGGCGGCATTCACCCTACGCATTGGGTGTCAACGTTTCCCTTCAGGGTTCACTGGCACATGGCGGGAGCGTATGAAGACGGGATGCCCTCGTCGAAAGGGGACATCGTGGTGGGTTCGGACGTGTGGATTGGGACTGAGGCGATGATCCACTCGGGGGTGACCATTGGAGACGGCGCGGTGGTGGCGGCACGGTCGGTTGTGACTCGGGACGTTCCCCCCTACGCTGTCGTAGCCGGGGTGCCGGCAAAGGTCGTGCGATTTCGCTTCGAGGATAAGGTGATTCAGTCGCTTCTTCGGATTCGGTGGTGGGATTGGGACGACGAGGCCGTGCGCGAGGCCGTCCCTTACCTATCCTGTGACGATATCGCGGCCTTTCTCGGGAAGTATGGGGGGATGAGCGGCGGCGGAAACTCGTCATCCAATCGCCCACACGCGCGATGACCGGTCCAGATCGTGACTACATTCGAGGGTTAACCGAGCGAGCGGCACTTGAGGGCCCGGTCCTGGAGCTGGGTGGTGGTTATGGTGGTGCAACGTCTCGCGAAATTGTGGTCGCCGCCGGCCTGCGGCATTTCGCAACCGACCTTCAGGGTGGGCCAGGGGTTGACAGAGGTGAGTGAGCGGCACCTATTGACCATTGCCTAAGTAATGGTACATTCACAGCTCCAAGCCCGCCGCCCGGACGAAGGCCGCAAGGAGGGTGCGGTTCGCTCGAGTGTCGCTGAGGGCACCGAGCACCGCGGCCTCCAGCGTCGTGAGGTCATCCGGCGCGAAGTTCGCCAGGTCACCGTACTTGGTATGGCTCCAGACCGGCTCGACGGGGTTGAGATCCGGCGCATAGGGCGGCAGGTACTCGACCACGATGCGCGGGTATTTGGCCAGCCACGTCGTGACGCAGGTCGCCCAGTGCGGGCGGTGCCGATCCCAGATGAGGGTGAAGCCATGCGGTACGTGACGTCGGAGAGCCTGGAGAAACCGGAGAACTTCGGCACTGCGGATGTTGTCGCGATGGAGCGCCCAATACAGACCGAACCGGCGCCGGCGGGGTGCCACCGTGAGCGCGCTGATCGCGGAGAGCCGATCTCGGCGGTCCCACTGCCGGAGGATTGGCGTCTGGCCACGTGGCGCCCAGGTCCGCCGGCAGACCGGCTGGAGCATGAAGCCGCTCTCGTCGAGGAAGACGAGCGATCTACCGGCCCGGCGAGCGTTTTTTTATATGCGGCCAGCGCTCGGTGCGCCAGCGCTGGATGGCCACCTCGTCGCGTTCCCTGGCCCGACGCTCCGGCTTCTGGCAACTCCATCCTTCCCCGCGGAGGATCTTCCAGACGTGGGCGGGGTGGTAGCAGACGCCAAAGGTGCGGGCGATGACTTTGGCGACTCGGGGCAGCGTCCACAAATCGGTACTGAACCCGTGCGCCCGAGCCCCCCGCAGGAGGGACTTCAGCAACTTGGTGCGCTGTCGCGCTGTGATCCGCGGCGGCCGCCCCGGCGTTGGCTTGGGCCGCAAGGCATCGGAGCCACGCGCCCGGACTTCGGCCTGCCACCGACTCACGGACGTCGGAGAACAGCCGATCTGTCGCGCGACCTCGCGCACCCCAAGCCCATCCTCGAGGAGGGCGACGGCCCGCCGCCGCCGCGCTTCCAGCTCTGCGGGACTGCCCTTGGGTCTCATGCATCAGAGATTACAATCGTCCCATTTGTTATGCAAGCCTCAATAGTAGCGCTCGAGGCCCCAGCGCCGGAGGTGGGTCTGCAGGGGCCGAAAGGCGCTCTCCTCACGATCGCGATCCCGACGCACAACAGGGCGAGGTTTCTTAGCCTCTGCCTGGGTCAGATTGCGAAGCAACTGCCTGGGAATGAGCGGGATGTCGAACTGATCGTCTCCGACAATTGTTCGACCGACGACACGAAGGACGTGGTGCGTAGCTTCGTGGAACGAAGGATTCAGATTCGGTACCTCCTGAATTCGGAGGATCTCGGCGCGGACCGGAATTTTGCCCGGTGTTACGAGGCCGCAACGGGCAAGTACGTTGTGATCTTTGCAGACGATGATGTGTTGTTGGACGGCGCGTTGGAGAGAGTGCTTGGGGTTTTGAGGGGCGGGCAGTACGGAGTAATCCACCTAAATGGTTACGGGTATTCGGATAACTACGAGAAAGAACAGCCGCTCCAAGAGGGGTCCGGCTACGAGATCTACGACGACGCTGCGGCATTCATCAAGAAGATCCATTTTGCCATGACATTTAGCTCCGGTAACATCTTCAACAAGTCGCTCACGCCGGATATCGATCCATTCGAGTTCGTCGGCACCTCCCTGGTGCATTTGGGGTGGATTCTACGAGCGATCGTTCGGGCCAAGACGAATGGTTACATAGAGGAATTCGTGGTGGCTGCAAAGACGCACAATACTGGTGGCTATCAACTGTGCAAGGTGTTTGGAGAGAACATCAATAGAATCTTTGATGCACTGGCGCGCGGAGGGATGGATAGAGGCTATTTCAGGACGGTAAATAGCCATCTGGTAAGCATGTTCCTTCCCTCCTACGTACTAAAGGCAAGGAGGGGGGAGGTGGGCTATTCCTTTGCGAGAGAAGACTATTTCGACAGCCTATATCCGATCTTTAGGAAGTACCTGTCGTTCTGGTTGGTTATGGTTCCGGTCATATCACTACCCGTTTCTCTGGCAGCGCTCTGGTTTAGGCTCGCCTGGCACGCCCAGAGGATGAGCGAGCGCTTGAGGGGATCACCGGTGGCGAAGTTGGCTCGGCTGGGAGCGCGACGCGAAGCGCGTCCCAAGGGTTATAGGGTGGTATTGTGACTTCGCGGGGTGCAGCGGTGCCGCCAGGCGTTGGAGGTAGCGACTCCTCAGGGTGCATCAGTGGGAGTTGGCGGGTTCAGACGGAGATGGTAGGGATTATGGGATTGTCCGCTCTACGATTTCGGGAGCATCGGTTTGGCTCTTATGCCGGTGACGGCGTTGGCCAGCGTGGTTGTGGTTTCGATAATGCCCGTGCGAACGTGGGCCGAGGCGTGAGCGGCTCCTGTCGGCCGAGGGCGGAGAAGGGCAGGATCCTGACTGTTCGCGTGGCAGGAGGTCAGGCCGCGCTGGGCTGGGGTGCCGGGAAAGACTCCATGAACCGAGAATTGGAGAGGCGCGATTGCACTGGGGTGTTGTGAGAGCCGAGTAGGGGTCACGTTGACGCAACATATGCTCGATGCCCAGTTGGGGTTGAGCGATTGGGTGCGCTGGCGGCCGGTTGGCCGTCGTCGGCGTCGGAGGTTCGTGTTCGCGTTTAGGGGGGCTGATGCCACACCCGTTGGTCTTCACGATCGTCCTCAACTACAAGAGCCCTCACCTCACGCTGGGATGTGTCCGTTCGATCCTGGACTGTGGCTATCCGAACCTACGCGTGGTGGTGGTTGACAACGCGTCTGGCGACGAGTCTCTGGAAGTGTTCCGGCGTGGCCTGGCTGCGGGGTCGGTGGACCTTCTTGGGAACGCGGTCAACGAGGGCTACGCCGGCGGTAACAATCGTGGCATCGACTACGCCCTGGCGGGCGGTGCGGACTACATCTTTGTTTTGAACAACGACACCGTGGTTCATGAGGGGTGCATTGCACCCTTGATCGTGGCCATGGAAGCAGACCATCAGCTTGGCGTTGCGGGCTGTCCCATCTACGAAGTGGGCAAAGGGGTGGGTTTGAAGCAGGGCGAGGAGATCGACTTCAAGACCGGCGAGGTCGCCCGGCGCCGACAGGTAGTGCCCGTTCCCAGAACCACAGAGGTTGACTTCATCTGTGGGGCCGCGATCATGCTGAGGGCCAGCATGGTAAGAGCGATCGGTGGGTTCGACCCGGGACTCTTCCTGTTATATGAAGACGCTGACATCTGCTTCCGAGCTAGGGCCGCCGGCTACCGAGTCTCTTTTGTCCCTAGCCCTGGAATCACTCACTATGCGAGCGTGTCCACAAAGAGGGCGCTGCCAATGGCCACCTATTTCGGGATGCGCAACCGGGCCTGGTTCGTTCGACGTCACGGGAGCCTGCGACAGCGGCTTCTCTTCAACGTGTGTGCCTTCCTTTACCTGTACCCCAAAGCGATTCTAGGCCGACTTGTTGGTCGCGAATGGACCCTGATAGCCCCCACCGTCAAGGGGATGTGGCAAGGCCACTGGGGCTATCAAGGTTATCAACGGCCGGATGTCGGCGAGGCCGGCCGCCCAAGCTCCCGTCGGTCGCTTGGTCGCTGAGTTCGTACCGGTTGCGAGTATCCATGTCTTCAAGACCAACAATCAAGCTGGCGGTCGTTATCAGCCACCCGATTCAATACTTCGCCCCCTTGTTCAAAAGACTTGCGGGGCTGGCCGAGATCGATCTGACCGTACTCTACAGCTCCAGCATCGGGGCTTCGCGTTACCGGGACCCTGCATTCGGGACGACATTTGCCTGGGATCTGCCTCTCCTGGACGGGTACGTTCACAAGGTTATGCACAACCTGGGACGGGCGCAGCGAAACCGTTTCTTCTCCTACACGTCCCCTGCAGTGTTTGGTGAACTTTGGCGAGGCCGATACGATGCCGTGATTGTCTTCGGCTGGGGCGATGCGACCTCATGGTGTGCCCTTGCGGCGGCTCGCCTGGGCCGCATCCCCTATTTGCTCTATGGCGACACGAACCCATTGTACGAGGCGGAGAAGCCGCCATTGAAGCGTTTCGTCCGCGCGCGAGTGCTCGGACGGATGTTCAAAGGAGCGGCAGCAATCCTCGCGACGGGGTCTTTGAACCGGGAGTTCTACCGGTCGCACGGCGTTCCCATGGATAAGTGCTTCAATGTACCCCTCGCTGTCGATAACGGATATTTCGAAGAGCGAGCAGCTATCGCACAAGAGCGGCGCGAAGAGGTCCGGAAGCGCTACAGCATCCCATTGAAATGCGTGCTGGTGCTTTTCGTCGGCAAGCTGGAGACGCACAAGCGGCCGCAGGATGTTCTGACGGCGGTTGCGGCGCTGCGGGCCAGGTTCAAGTGGCTGGGCGCGGCGTTCGCGGGTGACGGCGAGCTGAAGGGCGCGCTGGAAGCGAAAGCGGCGCGGCAGGGGTTGAAGGACATTTTCTTCCTCGGGTTCAGGAACCAGAGCGAACTGCCGGAGATCTACGCTATTGCCGACATGCTTGTACTGCCGTCAGCGTCTGAAGCACGCGGGCTGGTCGTCAACGAGGCAATGGCGTGCGGACTCCCGGTGATCGTCAGTGACCGAACTGGTGTGTGGGGCGAGGGCGATATGGTCCGGGCCGGCGAGAACGGTTTTGTCTATCCCTGCGGCGACACTTTCGCCCTTGCGGGCATGGTGGGGAGGCTCGCCGGTGACTCGAAACTGCGGGAGCGGATGGGACAAAGATCGCGCGAGATCATCCAGGAGTTTGGGTACGACTCCTGTGTGTTGGGGATCTTGGAGGCGCTAACCCACGTCGGGTACCGGCGGGTTGCCAAGGCATGGGTTTGTTCTTGATGATGCCAGGGGAGCAATGTGCAGAGCAGCCCAGTCGACAGTACCGGGGTGGGCACAAGCATCAGAATGGGCCCACAGGTGGAGGAGGGACGCTGGGACTACTTGGAGGGCGGGCTCCGACTCCGACCACTGTAGTGCGGTTGAGTGCGAACCGAAACTCGGGCGGGGGATGGCCAAAGCCGCCGATAGTTGCGTCACCCGCCTCCACAAGTCTCGTGTCGCCCTCAAGAAGCTTTACAAGAACTACCCGGCTCCCGGTGATCTCGATTATACCAGGGACCGAAGTAGGAAGCGCTGAGGTTCGAGAGGCAACCTGCGGCTAATGAGTGCGAAGGTCACCATCTGTCTTCCGACCTTTAATCGCGCGGTCTCGTTGCGGCGGGCGATTCATGCGCTGCTTGGGCAGACGTTCGCCGACTTCGAGCTAATTGTGTGCGACGACGCGTCGGTGGACGACACGCCTGCCGTGGTGCGATCGTTCGGCGACCCACGGATAAGGTATGTTTGCAACACGGCCAACCTGGGGCTTTACGCGAACTGGAACATAGGGATTGACTTGGCCCAGGGTGACTACGTCGCCATCTACCATGACCATGACGTGTACCTGCCCACGATCGTCGAGCGATCGGTCGCGTTGCTGAATCGCCACCAGGCCGCGAGCTTCGTTCACACGGCAAATCTTGGGATTGATAGCCTTGGCCAGGTCGTCAACGTGGATATTCGGCCTTTTCCGGAGCTGTCGGAGGGGGGTAGCGTGGTGCGGGTATTGGCCGGCAGTTGGCACTCGCCGGTGATGGCGGCGACCACGATGGTGCGCCGGGAGGCGTACCGGCGCGTGGGCCGGTACGAGCCGGAGCGGTATGGCGTCGACTGCGACCTCGACATGTGGTTCCGCCTCGCACAAGCGGGGGATGTCGCGTACGAGCGTGAGCCACAGGCTCTCATTCGCGCTCGTTCGAAAGGTCAGGCCACGGCGCGTTTCTCCTGGCTCCAGGAGAGTCAGATCATTCAGATGCGTCGCGACCATCTCGACTGCGGGCTGATTAGTGGCGGCTGGCGCGCATTGGTTGCTCGCTGGAAGTTTGCCCTTGAGCGCGACCTGCGTCTCACCTCCACCTACCTGCGGGCGGTCCTCCTCGAGCCCAGCGAATCAGTTGCCTTGGGTGAAGAGGTCATTCGCAGCGGGTGCGGAGCCTTGGCCTGGAACACCGCACGTGTGGCGAGGCACAGCGTGGTGCTTCAGGTGCTGTTGCGTCGTTTGGTTCTGCCATATCACTACAGAAGGGTCCGGCGGCTGCTCGACCGGCGGAGGGCTGCCGCTGAGGAATTTGTTCGCGACCACCCGGCACTCGTTGCCTATTTGCGGCGTAGCGGACAGCAATGCTGCACCGACCAGGATCTGTCATGACTGCAGCCACCGGCACCGTCATCGCCGGCCCCCGGTCACGGCCGGCATCGCCGACCGGGGTGGTGTTCCTTCTGACGGCGCTGCTCGGTTCTTGCACGGTGGGCGGGGCGGACATCATTATGGTCGGCTATCCGGACCAAGAGATTGCGGTCCTGGCGGCGGTGCTCGGCCTGGTCGTGCTCGCGCCTGCAGTCGCGTCGATGAGGTTCCAGGCCCGGCGTCTTGACCCGATGCACCCCCTGTTCTTTGCTGCGTGGGCGTTCTTCCTCCCAGAGTTCGTCGTGGCGGCGTTCCTCATCCTCTCCGGTCAGCTGGACAGCGTCGCGTCGTGGGTGCTTCAGGATCCCACCGCCGCGCGGATCGCGGCGCTCAGGATGGCAATTGTCGGCAGCCTTGGGCTCAGCGCCGGCTACCTCCTTCCCGTCGGGCGACGTATCGCGGCAAGGCTGCCGCAGCCTAAGACATTTGAGAACTCCACCGCGTTGGCCCGGCCGGCAGCGGTGCTCCTGTTGCTGTTTGGCGGCATGGGTGTCATCTGGGCCTTTCGCAATGGGGGGTTCGGGTACCAGTTCAACCTCGAGATCCCGATGTTCGGCGCGATGTTTGCGTTCCTCTCACAGCTCCTGGTAGTCGGCCAGGGCATCGTGTGGTTCTCGTTCTTCAGGCAGGGGCGCGGTTGGTGGTTGCTTGCGCTCCTTGCCCTCGGATTGGTGCTAACGACTGTTGCGGCCAGCGGCAGTCGTGGGGCGCTGTTTTCAGCCCTGGTGCTCCTGCTGGCCTGCTACCTCTATGCGCAAGATCGCCTCTGGATCCGGCGGCTGTGGAAGTGGGTGATTGTCCTGCTGGCCGGCCTGTGGGTCGGGGTCGTTTTTGGGACTTCGTTCCGCTGGATCAAGATTGAGCAACTGGGGCGGTCGGAGTCGATGAGCGCCGAGGAAGTGGCGGCGGTCGCCCGGAAGTCGGCGTCTGAAATGGGCTCGACGCCGCTTCGTGAGACGGTAAAGTTCGGCTGGGACAGGCTCGTCGAACGGCTTGACGGCCTCACCTCGCTGGGTGTCATCGTCGCAAACTCTGGGGCGCTCAAGCGGGATGAGATGGCGCTCGGCATCGATCACAACATCGCCCGCGACTTCGTGAACTCACTGGTACCGCGATTTCTATGGCCGGATAAACCGACTGTGGGCATTGCGGAGCAGATCGGCGGTCTCTACTACGGGACCGAGCACACTTCGCCGGCCGTAACCTACATGGGCGATTTGTACCGCAACTACGGTTGGGGAGGTGTTTTCCCAGGGATGTTCCTCATCGGGTTGGTCCTTCGCGCGATCTACGCATGGTTGATCGAGGGGCACGCACTCACAGGTGTGCGTGTCGGAATCTATTTCATCACGACCACTGCGGTGCAGTACGAAGGCCTTTACAGCACGTATTTCCCGACATTGTTCCGAGTGCTTGCCGTTGGTCTGGCGGGGGTCGGAGCGGCGTTCGTGACGGCCAGACTCTTCCTAGGCTCACCCCCCGGGAAGCAAGGGCGGGACGCGTCCAAGGGCTTTCGGCCGGGCATGTGAAGAGCGAAGATGGCGTACATCCCGCTGGAGTTCTGGAGTGAGTTGGTCAGATCCGGTTCTGACTTATCCGCTGTAGGTCACCCGGCGCTGGGGGCGTACAATCGGATCGCCTACCATTTCAGACTAGAGGCATTTCGGCGTGCGATCGGAGCGTCGGTCCCACATTGGCCAAACGTGCGCATATTCGAGGGCGGATTCGGCGTCGGGTTCTACCTCCAGTACTACGCTCACGAGGGCGTGAGGAGCGTGGCCGGGATCGACCTATCCGTCGCGGCAGTCGCGATGGTGCAGGGACGCTTCCAGGAGTTTCGGCTCGTGCAGGGCGACCTCAGTGAACAACTGGCTTTCCCTGAGGATGGTTTCGACTTGGTCACCGCGACCGATGTGCTGTACCACATTGTCGATGATCGACGGTGGCATCAGGCACTGGCGCAGCTTTGCGACCTCGTTGCGCCGGGTGGAGCGCTGCTGCTGACCGACAAGTTCCCGCGCGAAGGCATTCGCCAAGCCTTTCCGCACGTGCGCAGACGTTCATTGAGCGAGTACAAATGCGTCTTCGAAGAACGGGGTTTGAAGTTGGAGTACATTCGCCCTGTCTTTGTCTTGATGGACGACCCGATTACCTGTGGGGCGATGCGCTGGCTTGGCTACTTGAGCCTTGCTCAGTGGACGGTGGTCCAGAAGGTGATCAGAATGCTCTGGCATTGGCCTTGGCTTCGGGACGTCGTGGCCGTCTTTTTGGCGGGCCTGCAGTTCCCCTTCGAATGGGCGCTGGTCAGGTTGTTGGACCGGACCCCGAATCTCGAGATCCTCGTGGCTAGGAAGATCTAGGACTCGGACCTTTTGAAGCCGTGATCCGTGCCAAATATCAAACACGGCGCAAGAGAGCGCTTCGGATGGTCGGCGAGTTGTCTTGGCGGTCAACGTTTCGCGCCGCACAATGTGATAAGGAGGATCCAGTGGCCATGAGACGGAAGCACGGAATCAGCATCGTCACTTCTTACCGTGGCGAGGTTCGGAGTTTGCCCCCTTTGAAGAAGCGTGGTTTCCTAGGCGCGGTGTTTGCGGTGATGGCGCTCCATGCGGGGTGGTGTGGTGCTGGGGAGCTAAAGCTGTTCAGTAGGGAGCTGAGCGTGTTTGGCAAGAACGTTCCGTCGCCTCCGCGGCTCTACACCGAGGCCGATGCGACGAAGAGAGCCATGGCCCAGAAACTGCGACTATTTGCCTCGGTAGTGGGCATCAATCCGCTCGAGATCGCGGGTGAGTTCCGAATCCCGTTTTCGGACGGAACGTTTTCGGCGTACTCGACCTGCTGGGGGTCGAACGGCGGAACCGAACCGAACCTCGTGCAAACGTGGGGATACAACAACGAGTGTACGGGGCCGATCGACCCATCAAAGCCGGTAGTTGAATACACCTTTGAGAGCAACTACCTGAATCCAAACGGCGGGAACCAAGTCGAAGGGTACTTTCAATACATAAGCACAGACGGCACGATTTTGCGGCCGTGGCAGATCGAGATCCCCTTTAACGGCCCGAACGCCAACAAGCCGGTCATGTTCATTGGCGCCGATTGGTTCTCGGTATTGGATCAGACCATGACGAAGCAGCGGGTCAAGATGTATCAGCTGTTTGCGCTTGCCCACAACGTCCCGTTCGTGTTCTCCGATACGGACGACTGCGCGGGATGCTACGTGGATGTGGGCCTTGAGCCCGGGACGCCGGGTCAGCTGCTGGTCGTTACCCCGAGAGGCCTGGGAGACCTGAGGGCTGGCGCGGTCGATGCTGTTTCGCTGAGCGGCGATGGCTCGAGTGTGACCAACCTGAGCGCGTCGAACCTGGTTGGTGGGAGCGTGGCGGACGCGCTGCTTTCGGCCAATGTGGCGATGGCCAACCGAAGCACGAGCTTCGTGGAACCCCAGTTCTTCATTCCGGAAGGAATGGGCTCTGCGGGTGTCGTGATCCAGGGCAGCGGTACGAATATCTTCCCGGCGCTGGCGGTCTCCAACACGGGCGGCTCCGTCAATCGGACATGGCAGGTCGTGAACCGTGGCGACACTGGCGCCCTTGTATTCACAGAGGGGACGCCGGGCGACAACGGCCAGCTCTCCATCGACGCGCAGGGCAACGTGGCGGCGGCCGCCAGCCTTGCCGTGGGCGGCAAGGTCAACGTGGCGGAAGGGCAGGACAAGAGCGTGGGGCAGGTCGTCCTCGTAAATGGGAGCGCCACCGTGACGACGACGGCGGTGGATAAGGACTCGCGGATCTTCCTCTCGTACGCGGGGATCACCGGCCAACCCGGGACCCTCTACAGCTCCGAGATCCAGGACGGCGTGTCGTTCACCGTTCACAGCACTTCCTTGACCGACGACTCGCCGGTCAACTACTGGATCGTCAACTGAGGACGCGCACCGGGTGGCTGAGCCCGCGCCGCCAAGGAAGCCCGCTTGAGTCCACGGCCGTCAAATGAGGCGTGGCCGACCCGGCCGGCCCGCGAGTTGGTGCTGGCTTCGGCAGGGCTAGGCCTTGAAGACGGCGGCACAGCGCTGGTGGGGCGGCTGGTGGCGCGCGTCGCCGCGTCGCGATGCGTGGAACTCGGCGTCCGGTTGCGGGTTTTCAACCTCGGCGGGCCCTGCGGACTGCTAGGCGCCGTTCCGGTGCACCACTTTTCTGGCAGTCAACTCGGTATGGCGCTCGCCGTCTGGAGGCGCCAGCTACCGCCTCACCGCACACGCGTGATCTTCGACTGCATTGGCCCATCTCGAGTCCAGGCCTTCCTACCCGGACTGTGCAGGTCACCCTACGCACTGTACCTGCACGGCATCGAGGTCTGGCGCAAGCTAACGTGGGATCGGCGCCAGGCGTTGCGGTCCGCGACTATACGGCTTGCGAACTCGTCGCTCACCATCGACCGCGCAAAGGAGTTCCTCCCATGGCTCCCTCGAACCGCTGTGGTCCCACTTGCTCTTGAGGACCGTAGCCCGGGCGGGGAAGTGGACCGAGCCCTCCTGGAATCGCTTGGGGACGGATACCTTCTCATTGTGGGGCGGATGTCCCGGGTCGAGCGCTACAAGGGCCACGACGAGCTGCTGGCCGCCATGCCGAGGATCGTTGCAGCATGCCCACACGCGAGGCTCGTGATTGCGGGCGGCGGTGATGATCGCGAGCGGTTGACCCGAGTCGCGACATCGCGTGGGCTCGCGGGCCGGGTGGCCTTCACCGGGTTCGTGAGCGAGGCCACCCTTGGTGAGCTGTTCCGCCGGTGCGCCGCGTTCGTGATGCCGAGTCGCAACGAGGGGTTCGGCCTCGTTTACCTGGAAGCCATGCGCGCCGGCAGACCGTGCCTGGCGCTGCGCCGGTCCGCCGCCGAGGAAATCATCGTGGACGGGACGACGGGCATCCTCGTCGAGCCCGGCGACCAGGAGCAGCTCGCCGCCGCGCTCGTGTGCCTCCTGAGCGATGCGGCCATGGTTCGCCGCATGGGTGAGGCGGGCCGGCGGCGCTACGAGGAGAGGTACACGTTCGAGTCCTTCCGTGCCGGGTTGCTGCCGCACCTCGACCGACTGCTCGGCGTTGAAGGTAACGATGTGCGGAATTAACGGCATCCTCCGGCTGAGCGACGACGCTCCACGCATCGACCGGGCGGAGCTCCTGCGGACGCGCGACGCGATGGCGCCTCGGGGCCCGGACGGTTTCGGTGAGTGGTTCTCGCCATCGGGCCGGATCGCGCTCGGCCACCGGCGGCTCTCGATCATCGACCTGTCGCCGGCGGGCGCGCAGCCGATGGCGTGGCGCGACGGCCGCTACCGCATCGTGTTCAACGGCGAGATCTACAACTACCGAGAGCTGCGCGCCGAGCTGGCGGGGCGTGGCGTCGAGTTCCGCTCCCGCTCGGACACCGAAGTGATCGCGGCGCTGTACGCCCGCGAGGGTGTTGCGGCGCTGGCGCGGCTCCGCGGGATGTTCGCGTTGGCGATCTGGGACGAGTCCGAGGGGAGGTTGCTGCTCGCCCGCGATCCGTACGGGATCAAGCCACTGTACTACGCGGTCGCGGGCGGCACCCTGCGTTTTGCGTCCCAGGTCAAGGCACTGGAGGCGGGCGGTGTGGTCTCGCAGGAGCCCGATCCGGCGGGCGTGGCCGGCTTCCTGCTCTGGGGCTCGGTCCCCGAGCCGCTCACGCTGCGCCGGGCGGTGCGCGCGGTCCCCGCGGGCCACTTTCTGATCGTGGAGGGCGGGCGGGTCGGCGAGCCGCGTCCCCACCACCGCTGGGTTGACAATGGCGCCGTGCCACCGGCGGCCGACATCCGGGAGGCGCTGACCGGCAGCGTGCGGGCCCACCTCGTCGCCGACGTTCCCGTGGCGGTGTTCCTCTCGGCCGGCCTCGACTCGGCGCTCCTCGCGGCGCTCGCGGCTCGCCTGCTGCCCGAGCCCCCGGTGACGTTCACACTCCGGTTCGCGAGCTTCCTCGGGAGCGAACTCGACGAGGCGCCGGTTGCGGCCGAGGTCGCGCGGGCGCTGGGGACGCGCCACACCGAGCGGCTGGTCGGGCGGGAGGAGTTCCTCGACATCTGGCCGCGAGCGATCGCCGCCATGGATCAGCCGAGCATCGACGGGTTCAACACCTTTCTCATCAGCCGCGCGGCGCACGAGGCGGGTCTCAAGGTCGTCCTCTCCGGCCTCGGCGGCGACGAGCTGTTCGGCTCCTACCCCTCGTTCGCCGACGTGCCGCGCTGGGCCGGGCGCGTGCGGCTGCTGCGGCTCATCCCCGGCCTCGCCGCCGCATGGCCCGGCTTCGCTAGACGGGCGCGGCCGCGCCAGCCGCGACTCGCAGGGATGCTGCGGTACGGG
Source organism: Chloroflexota bacterium (assembly GCA_021823905.1). Lineage (GTDB taxonomy): Bacteria > Chloroflexota > Dehalococcoidia > Tepidiformales > Tepidiformaceae > JAKALX01. The sequence goes on from JAKALX010000001.1 coordinate 28,248, forward strand.
GGCAGCCTGCCAGGAGCGTATTTCCTGCGCAAGGGGCTGTTCCTGCCGGAGGAGCTGCCCGGGTTGTTGGGGCGCGAAGTTGCGGAGGAGGGGCTCGCCGCCTACGACCCCATCGCGGATGCCGGCAAGCTGGTCGACGTGGCGGGCCGCCGGAGCCGGCCGCGCAGCCCCGCCGCCTGGCGCGCCGTCCACGTGATGGAGTCCACCCAGTACATGCGCAACCAGCTGCTCCGCGATTCGGACTGGGCCTCGATGGCGCACTCCCTCGAGCTGCGGGTGCCGCTTGCAGACGCGCTGCTGCGGCAGCAAGTGGCAGCACTCGGCTTCGAGCCCGCCCGCGACCGGGGCAAGGCCGCGGTGGTCCGGAGCGTGGCGGCGGAGCTGCCCGAGGCGATCTACCGACGGCCCAAGACCGGCTTCCACATTCCGGTCATGGAGTGGCTGGGAGGCGAGGGCACGGCCGCCGGCCCGCGCGACTGGGGCGCGGACTCGCGCCGCCTCGCGCTTCGGGTGCTCGGCGAGTTCGGGATCCAGGCGGGGCCGGAGGCATGACGACGCGGCGCGTAACCCAGAGGGCGGGGAGTCGGTGCGCGTTGTGATCGCCGCCGGCGCCTACTACCCGAGCCACGCCTCGGGTGCGGACCGGCTCGCGTACGACGAGGCGGTGTTCCTCGCGGCGCGCGGCCACGACGTGTGGATGGTCTGCAGGGCCGACGGCGACGGGGAGCCGGACGAGGTCGTGGATCGCGGGGCGCGCGTGCTGCGCTACCGCCGCCCCGGGTTCGGGGCGTTCGACCCTTGGCGCGCCGGCGCCCACCAGCGGCTGACGCGGCAAACCCTCGCGCGCCACGTCGCGGGCGGGGTGGACCTCATCCACGGGCACTCGCTCCTGCAGTACCGTGGCGCGCTCTCGCGGCTCGGGGCCGGCGCGCGTACGGCGTACTCGGTGCACTCACCGGTGCGGCTGGAGTTCGAGGCGACCGCCCGAGGTGCGAGCGGCGCGGAGGGGCTGCGCCTGCGGCTGGCGGCGCGGATGCTGGGGCGGCTGGAGCGCACGGCGCTCTCCGGCTCGGGCGTAGTCACCGCGGACTCCGCCTACACGCGGGAGCTGCTCGGCACGCTGCACGGCCCGGCGATCCGCGACAAGGCGGTGGTGGTCCCGGGATGGGTTGACCTCGAGCGTTTCCAGCTCGTCGAGGACCGGGACTACCTCAAGCAACGCCTCGGCTGGCCGGCCGACCGACCGGTGCTCCTCACGGTGCGCCGCCTGGTGCCGCGCATGGGCCTGGACCGGCTTGTCCGCGCTGCCGGACTGCTGCGCTCGGCCGGGCACAGTTTCCACCTCGTGATCGGCGGCTCCGGCCCGCTCCGCGCACGCCTCGAAGCGCTGGCCGGCGAGCTGGGTCTTGGCCAGGTCGTCGGCTTCGCGGGGTTCATCGCCGAGGAGACCCTGCCTTCGATGATGGGCGCCGCCGACGCCTTCGTGCTCCCGACCTCGGAGCTGGAGTGCTTTGGCCTGCCGGTGCTGGAATCCCTCGCCTGTGGGCGGCCGGTGCTCGCCGCGCCGGTGGGCGCGATCCCCGGGCTGCTGCGACCGTTCGAGCCCGCCTGGCTGGCCGGCGGATCGTCGCCGGAAGCGATCGCCGACCTGCTGGCCCGCTTTCTGACGGGCGCCTTGCCGGCCCACGACCCTTCGAGCCTCCGCGCCCGCGTCGCCGCCGGCTTCGCCCGCGACCGGGTGCTGGGGCGGCTGACCCGGCTCGCTCTCGGCGAGGATGCCGGATGAACGGGGTCGCCCGGCCCGGCCGCCCGAAGGTCCTCGTCGTCAGCGACTGGTACCTGCCGGGTCAGACAGGAGGCGGGATCGTCCGCAGCCTCGTCAACCTGGTGGACTGGCTCGGCGACGAGTTCGAGTTCCTGGTCGTGACCCGCGACCGGGAGCCGGGCGACGCCGGACCGTTCCCCGGCGTCCGCAGCGGCGCGTGGCAGCCGGTGGGCAAGGCCAGCGTCTACTATCGCCCGCCGCGGCGCGTCGAGTTGCGATTCTGGCGCGGCCTGCTCGCGAGCACGCCGCACGACGCGCTCTACCTCAACAGTGTTTTCGCGACCTCGGTGGTGCAGATCCTTCTGCTGCGGAGGCTCGGCAGGGTGCCGATCCGGCCCACGATCCTTGCCCCTCGTGGCGTGCTTGCGCCCGGGGCGCTTGGGCTGAAATGGGCCAAGAAGGCGGCGTACCTGGGGCTCTCGAAGCGGCTTGGATTTCACCGCAATATCACCTGGCACGCTGCAGGTGAGGATGAGGAACGGCATGTTCTCCAGCAGTTTCGCGCGGCGCTGGCAACGAACGGCCGAACCCGGCACGGAGGGAGGGGTCGTCGGGATGCCTCGAGTGTCGTCATTGCTCCGAATCTACCGCCGGCGCCAAAGCCAGAATCCAGTTGTCGCCCGAGGCCGATCAAGCGCCCAGGATCGGCGTCCCTGGTGTTCGTCGGAAGGGTATCGCGGGTCAAGAACCTCGATGTCGCCATTTCGACATTGGCGAGCGTTCGAGGAACGGTCAAGCTCGATATCTATGGGCCGATCGAGGACGGGCAGTACTGGAGAGAGTGCCAGAAGCAGGCTGAGCGCCTGCCTGGCAACGTTCGGGTCGAATACCGTGGAGTCGTATCGCTCGATCAGGTCGCATCCCTGATGAATGGTCACGATCTGCTGTTCTTGCCGACGCGCGGCGAAAACTTCGGCCATTCGATCCTCGAGGCGCTGTCCTCCGGGTGCCCCGTGCTCATCAGCGACAAGACGCCATGGTCCGGTGTCACTTCCAGGCGTGCGGGCTGGGCCATTGCGCTCGACGACAGGGGGAAGTTCGAAGCGGCGTTGCAGCGGCTCGTTGACATGGACGAGCCCGAATTCGCAGCATTTTCGAATGCCGCGCGTGGATACGCTCGGGAGTTCGTGGAAAAGCCGGGTCTGGTCGAGGCAACCCGAGGTCTCTTCCTGGTGAGTGGTCGGCAACCGGCGGCTCGCGAAGGCAATGAGGACATTTGAATGCGGTCGTGACGCGAGTCAACCGGACCGATGCGGCCGGCTGGCCGATGTTTAGTGAGGGAGGAGAGCAACTCAAATGGTCCATGAGCAACCGTCGCCACTCGGATCGGGTCCAGGCTCCGCGGTAAGCAGCCGAGCAGCGCTGGAACAGCGGATTTCGTCACACGAAGCGATTGTCGGCATCATCGGGCTTGGGTACGTCGGGTTGCCACTGGCCTTGACATTTGCAGAGAAGGGCTTCCAGGTCCTCGGGTACGACAGCGATCCCGAAAAGATCCGGTGGCTTTCGGGCGGCCAGAGCTACATCAAGCACCTGGGAAGCGCTCGTGTTTCCGCGGCGGTGGCGAACGGGCGTTTCCATGCGACCTCGGATCCAGCCCGGCTGAGCGAGCCCGACGCTGTGCTGATCTGCGTCCCAACCCCGTTGACGCCTCAGCGCCAGCCGGACATGGCATACGTGGAGAAATCCGTTGAGCAGGTGCGCGCGCGCTTGCGGCGGGGTCAGCTTGTGGTGCTCGAATCGACCACGTATCCCGGCACGACCGACGAGCTGCTTCGGCCGAACCTGGAGAAGTCCGGCCTGCGCTGCGGGGTCGATTTCTTCCTCGCATTTTCACCGGAGCGGGAGGACCCCGGCCGGAAGGACTTCACGACGACGACGACCCCGAAGGTGGTTGGCGGAGTGAACGATGTTTCAGGCGATTTGGCCCAGCATCTGTACGACCAGATCGCGACGCGCACCATCCGCGTCTCGTCGGCCCGAACAGCCGAGGCGACCAAGCTCGTGGAGAACATCTTTCGGGCGGTGAACATCGCGCTCGTCAACGAGCTCAAGATGGTCTACGACCGGATGGGGGTCGACATCTGGGAGGTGATGGATGCGGCCGAGACAAAGCCGTTTGGGTTCATGCGATTCAATCCGGGGCCCGGGTGGGGTGGGCACTGCATCCCGCTGGATCCCTTCTACCTGTCCTGGAAGGCACGGGAGTACGGCATTTCACCCAAGTTCGTCGAACTGGCCGGAGAGATCAACGTCGGGATGCCCTCGTTCGTTGTTGGAAAGGTTCAACTCGCGCTGAATGAACGTGAGTTGCCGGTGAAGGGTAGTAGGATCCTGATCCTCGGCGTGGCCTACAAGCGCGACATCGACGACTACCGCGAGAGCCCGGCATTCGAAATCATGGAGCTTCTCGAAGGGCTCGGGGCACGCGTCTCGTACCACGACCCTCACATTCCGGTCGTCGGTCGAACGCGACATCACGCCGGCAAGGCGGGCATGCAATCGGTTCCGTTGACGGTTGAGGGTCTGGCACGGCACGACGCGGTTGTGATCGTGACCGACCACGCCGCCGTGGACTACGCAATGGTCGCGGCGCACGCGAAGCTCATCATTGACACAAGGGGTACGTACCCGAAGGGGCAAGCCAACGTCGTGCGCGCGTGACGGGTGGAGGCAGGCGCGTCAGATGGGACGTGTGACTTCGGCCTCGCACGCCGTGAAGAAGCTGCCGCGGATACTCGTGTTGATCGATCACTACCTGCCCGGCACCAACACCGGCGGGGCGGTCCGGACGCTGGCGGCGACGGTGGAGCGGCTGGGGGACGAGTTCGAGTTCGTCGTGGTGACGTCGGATCGGGATCGAGGTGACACCGAGCCGTATCCCGGAGCGGCGGCTGTGCCGGCGCGTATCGGCAAAGCCGAGGTCCACTACCGCCCGTCCCGGCGGTTGCGGGCCGCACCCCTGAGCGCCCTGCTGAGGCGACTGGATCCGGATGTCATCTTTCTCAACGGCTTCTTCTCGCGGACGAGCGTTTCGACACTCCTGGCGCGCCGGGCTGGGAGAGTCGCGAGGATCCCAGTGATCCTGGCGCCGCGCGGCGACTTCTCACCCGGAGCACTCTGGCTTAAGCGGTACAAGAAGCGCCCGTACGTCCGGTTTACCCGCTGCCTTGGACTCTGTCGGGGGATCACCTGGCAAGCGACCAACGAGTGCGAGGCAGGTCACATTCGCTCGGCGTTCGGGGGCGGACGGGTGGCCGATGGCCTACGCATCGCGGTCGCGAGGGACCTCGTGGCCGGCGTCGAGACCGCAATGGCGGCCGGGCCCGCGGTGGACGCACAGGCGGCGATTGGGCGCGGCAAGCGGCCGGGCGCGGCGCGGATCGTCTTCCTGTCGCGGATCTCACGCAAGAAGAACCTCGACGGCGCAATCCGCTTGCTTGGTAGGGTCGCCGGAGAAGTCGAGTTCGACATCTACGGACCCGTTGAGGATGCGGGTTACTGGCGCGAGTGCTTGCGCCTACTCGACGAGCTTCCGCGGAACGTCCGCGCCGCCTACCGCGGCCCGGTCGAGGCAGACCGGGTGAGCGAGGTGCTCTCCGGGTACCACCTGCTCCTTTTGCCGACGAAAGGCGAGAACTTCGGTCACGTTATCCTCGAGGCGCTGATGGCTGGGTGCCCCGTGCTCGTGAGCGACGAAACGCCGTGGCGAGGACTGGCGGTTCGCCAAGTAGGCTGGGACTTTCCGCTGGCGGCGCCGGAGTGCTCCCGTGCGGCGCTCGACGCAGCCATCGGGATGGACGCAGTGGAGTTCGGTGTGTGGTCCGAGAACGCGGCCAGGTATGGCAAGTCGTGTGCCGGAGACCCGGCCGTGGTCGAGGCCAACCGTGCGGTCTTTCGGCAGGCGCTCGACTCGGGTGAAGAGAAAGGCTGACGCAATGAGAATGCTCGTGACCGGTGGGGCGGGGTTCATTGGTTCGAACCTCGTCAGGATCATCTTGGAAGCGGGACACGCCGTGACGGTGCTCGACGACCTCGCATCGGGGTTCCGGGAGAACCTCGACGCCTTTCCGAGCGTGCGGTTTGTTGTGGGGGACGTGCGCGATCCGGAGGCGGTCGCCGGCGCGGTCGCAGGCGCCGAGGTTGTCTTCCACCTCGCCGCCTCGGTGGGGAACAAGCGCTCGATCGAGAACCCGGTTTGCGACTCGGAGATCAACGTGATCGGCACGCTGCGGGTGCTGGAAGCGGCGCGCCGCGCGGGCGTGCGCAAGGTCGTCTACTCGTCGTCGGCGGGGATCTTCGGCGAGCTCGTGACGCTGCCGATCCGCGAGGACCACCCGGTGGAGCCCGACTCGCCGTACGGCGCCAGCAAGCTGGCCGGGGAGAAATTGTGCCTGGCCTACGGCAGGCTGTACGGGTTCGAGGCGGTCGCGCTGCGCTACTTCAACGTCTACGGGGTGAACCAGCGCTTCGACGCCTACGGCAACGTCATCCCGATCTTCGCGCGGCAGATGCTGCGCGGCGAGCCGGTGACGGTCTTCGGCGACGGCGAGCAGACGCGCGACTTCGTCAACGTCAAGGACGTGGCGAAGGCGAACCTCGCGGCCGCTCTGGCACGCGGCGTCTCGGGCGCCTTCAACATCGGCAGCGGGACGCGGGTCACGATCAACCGGCTGGTGGCCCTGATGGCGCGAGCGGCAGCGGCGGCGCCCGCGGTCGAATACGGGCCACCGCGTCCCGGAGACGTGCGCGACAGCCTTGCCGACATCTCCGCCGCCGGCGCGGCGTTCGGGTTCCGTCCGGCGGTCGGGCTCGAGGACGGCCTGGCCGAGTACATGGCATGGAGCCGGAAGGAGATAACGTAGGCATGCGCGTTCTCATCCTCGGCACGGCCGGGATGCTCGGCCACAAGCTCTATCAGGCGTTTCGCGGGCGCCACGAGGTCTGGGGTTCGATCCGGCAGGATGTTTCGGCCTACGCGACACTCGAGCTGTTCGACGCGGAGCGACTGATCGCCGGCGTGGACGCGGCGGATCCGGCCACGGTGGCGCGCGCGATCGAACGGGTCGAGCCGCACCTCGTCGTCAACTGCGTTGGGATCGTCAAGCAGCTCGCCGCGGCGCGCGACCCGATCGCCAGCATCACGATCAACTCGCTGTTCCCGCACCGGCTGGCGCGCCTGTGCCGGGACGCCGGCTGCCGGCTCATCCACATGAGCACCGACTGCGTTTTCTCCGGCCGCAAGGGGGCCTACAGGGAGGACGACCTGCCGGACCCCGAGGATCTCTACGGGCGGTCGAAGCTGCTCGGGGAGCTCGCGGACGAGGGTGCGCTGACCATCCGGAGCTCGATCATCGGCCGCGAGCTGAGGACATCGAACGGTCTGGTGGAGTGGTTCCTGGCTCAGAGCGGAAAGGCCGTGCCCGGATACCGGCGCGCGATCTACTCGGGCTTCACGACACTCGCGATGGCGCGGATCATCTCGGGCCTCATCGACGACCAGCGGGCCCTCACGGGCGTCTGGCACGTTTCCTCGGATCCGATCAACAAGTACGACCTGCTTGGTCTCATAAGCCGGGAGTACGGGGTCGGGGTCGAGGTGGTGCCTGACAGCGAGGTCGTGGTGGATCGCACTCTCGACAGCTCGCGGTTTCGCGCCGTCTCGGGTTTCGTGCCGCCGCCGTGGCCGGAAATGATCAGGGAAATGGCGGCGGATCCGACGCCGTACGATGTGTGGAGGAGGTCTCATGTCGCTTGAAGGCAAACGTGTCCTGGTCACCGGCGGTACCGGCTCGCTCGGGCAACAGGTGGTGCGCCGGCTCCTCGCCGGGGAGATGGGAACGCCGACGCGGGTCACCGTGTTCTCGCGCGACGAGGCGAAGCAGCACTACATGCGCCTTTCATACCTGCACCGTGAAGCCGCGACCGACGAGGTCATCTATCGGAACTTCAAAGAGATCCTGAGCTTTCGGATCGGGGACATGCGCGACTTCGAGACCGTCGCGCACTCGGTGCGCGAGGCCGACGTCGTCATCCACGCGGCGGCGCTGAAGCAGGTCCCCACCTGCGAGTATTTCCCGTTCGAGGCCGTGAAGACCAACGTCGGCGGCGCGCACAACCTGGTGCGGGCGGTGAAGGAGAGCCCCGCGCCCCCGGAGGTTGTCGTCGGCATCTCGACCGACAAGGCGTGCAAGCCGATCAACGTCATGGGCATGACCAAGGCCGTCATGGAGCGGATCCTGGTGGAGGCCAACCTCGGCTTCCCGCAGACGCGCTTCGCCTGCGTGCGCTACGGCAACGTCATCGCGTCGCGCGGCTCGGTCGTGCCTCTGTTCCTGGACCAGATCGCTCACGGCGGCCCGGTCACGGTGACGATGAAGGAGATGACGCGGTTTCTGCTGAGTCTGGACCGGGCGGTGGACACGGTGCTCGCCGCGATCCGCACTGCGCAGCCCGGGGAGACCTACATTCCCCGGGTGCCGTCGGCCCGCGTGGTGGACGTGGCTGAGGCGCTCATCGCCGGCCGCGAGATCCCGATCGCCTTCACGGGGATCCGGCCCGGGGAGAAGGTCCACGAGATCATGGTCTCCGAGGAGGAGTGCTACCGCACCGCCGAGCGCGACGGGTACTACGTCATCGGCTCGATGCTGCCGGAGGTGGTCGGCGCGCCGGTGGAGGAGCCGGCGCTCGCAGGGGAGTACTCGTCATCCGTCGTCACGCTCGACCGCGCAGGACTGGAAGGGCTGCTGGCGCCGTTTCTTGCCGGGCGTCTGGAAGGGAGCGTGCAGGCATGAAGATCGCCACCGTGTTCGGCACGCGGCCCGAGATCATCCGCCTGAGCCGGACGATTCGCGCACTCGACGGCGCCTGCGAGCACGTGCTGGTCAACACGGGCCAGAACTACGACCCGGACCTGTCCGACGTGTTTTTCGAGCAGCTCGCGGTGCGCCGGCCGGACGTCGAACTCGGCGTGCGCTCGAGCGCGTTCCCGGAGCAACTCGGCCAGATCCTCGCCGGCGCTGCTGCGGTCTTCGAGAGGGAGAAGCCCGACCGGGTGCTGGTCCTCGGCGACACGAACAGCGGACTTTCCGCCATCGTCGCGGCCCGAATGGGCATCCCGGTCTACCACATGGAGGCCGGCAACCGATGTTTCGACGACCGCGTGCCGGAGGAGGTCAACCGCAGGATCATCGACCACTGCAGCGCGGTGCTGATGCCCTACACCCACCGGAGCAAGGAGAACCTCCTGGGCGAGGGCGTCGAACGGCGGCGCATCTTCGTGACCGGCAACCCGATCTTCGAGGTGCTGCAGGCGCACGCGGCGCAAATCGGAGGCAGCGGCGCACTGAGCGACCTCGGCCTGAGGGAAGGCGAGTACTTCCTCGCCACGATCCACCGGGCGGAGAACGTGGACGACCCGGCACGGCTCGCCGGCCTGCTGGGCGGCCTGGAGAGGGTAGCCGAGAACTTTCGCCAGCCGGTGGTCGTGAGTCTCCACCCGCGAACTGCGGACAGGCTGGCGAGGAGCAGGCTGGCGAGGAGCAGGCTGGCGGCGGTCTCCGACCTGGTGCGCCTGGCGCGGCCGTTCGGTTTCTTCGCCTTCGTCAAGCTCGAGAAGCACGCACGCTGCGTGCTCACCGACAGCGGCACCGTGCAGGAGGAGTGCTGCATCTTCGGCGTCCCGAACGTGACCTTGCGCGACGTGACCGAGCGGGCGGAGACCATCGAGGTGGGGAGCAACATCCTCACCGGCGCGGACCCCGACGCGATCCTGCGCGCGGTCAAGCTGGTGGTGGATCGGCGGGGCGCCTGGACGCCTCCGCCGGAGTACCTCGAGCCCGCGGTATCGTCCACGGTGGCCAACATCCTGCTCGGCTTCACGCTCGGGTGTTGAGCACCTCCATCCCGCCACGATGACCACCACACGATGCGCGTCCTGATCCTCTCGCAGTACTACAAGCCCGAGCCGATATTCAAGCCATCGGAACTCGCGATAGCTCTACATCAGCGCGGGCACCAGGTATGGGTCTTGACTGGGTTCCCCAACTACCCAAGTGGGAAGCTGGACCCAAGGTACCGTCTTCGCCTCCTGCACAAGGAAGAGTTGGATGGTATTCCTGTAACCCGGGCCTTCGAGTTTCCGTACCACGGCAAGAGCGTCGCTCTCCGAATAGCCAACTACGCCTCGGTGATGCTTTCGACACCGCCTGGAAGCCTTTCGATCCCGCGATGTGACGTGGCCTATGTTTACCATCCACCGCTTTCAATTGGCGTTTCTGCGTGGCTCGTGAAGCTGCTCAGGGGCACTCCCTTCGTTTACGACGTCCTCGATATCTGGCCCGAGAGCGCAGTTGCCTCAGGTCTCCTGAGGAAAGGGCTGTTCGTGTCCGCGATGGCGATGTTGGAGAAGTTTGTGTATCGGCGAGCGGGGCACATTCTTGTACCCACTGACGATGGCAGGGACAACTTGATCGCCAAGGGCGTACCTCGCTCGCGTGTCAGTGTTGTGCCTCAGTGGGTGGATGAAACCTTGTTCGTCCGGACGAGTTCCGCGAATCGGAACGCCGTTCGCGAGAGCCTGGGTTGGTCGGGCAGGTTCGTGGTGCTGTTCGCCGGGAACATTGGCCTGGTCCAGGGACTGGAGACGGTCCTCAAGGCCGCCAGGGAACTGACCGATGCGCCTACGGTGCTCATCGTCTTGATGGGAGACGGTAGTGATAAGACGAGGCTGGTTGAGATGGCCACGGCCATGGGGTTGGGGTCGAACATCGAGTTCATCGGGCACCAACCGGTGGAGCGAATGCCCGAGTATATGGGGGCGGCGGACGTCCTCCTGGCTCACCTCCAGGCTTCCCAGCTGTGCAAATTTGTGATCCCTCTAAAGATTCTTGCATACCTGGCTGTTGGGAGGCCCATCCTGATGGCGGTGGGTGGCGCTGCGGCCCAGGTGGCCGACGAAGCCGGCGCTGGCATCACCGTGCCGTCCGAGAATCCCATGCGGCTCGCTGAAGCCGTGCGATACCTGCAAGCCTTGTCGCCTGAGCGTTTGGAGGAGATGGGCAATAGGGGCCGGTTGTTCTTTCGCGACCACTACGCGCGAGCCAAGGTTGTGGAGAGGTACATAGAAATCCTACAGGGGACGGCGACCCAACGATGACTCGCAAGATCGCTGCGTGGCAGAAGCCGGCATTGTGGAGCAGGGGTGGGGACTTGCTTTTGATGGGACTCCGCGCACTCCGGATGGACGATGGAAGATAAACTTGTGTTGGTGACCGGTGCAACCGGTGCGCTTGGCCCAAGGGTTGTTCAGGCGTTTTCTGCCGTCGGGTACCGTGTGCGGACCCTGTCCTCGGGCCGGCCCACCCCAGGTTTGTTTCCAAGCTCGATTGAGGTGGTGACTGGAGACGTCACCAATCAGGAGGCGGTTGCAGCGGCCACGACCGGGTGTGACGTTGTGGTCCACCTGGCAGCACGCCTTCACATCGTAGATCCCCCCCCGGCGGTTCGTGAGGAATACGAGCGGATCAACGTTTTGGGCACCGCCTCGGTGGTCTCTGCCGCGATCGCCCTGGGTGTCAGACGGGTCGTTTACTTCAGCACGGTGGCTGTATACGGGCCGGCAGGCGGGCGGCTCCTCACAGAAACCCTTCCGCTCAACCCCGATACGCTGTACGGCGAGACCAAACTGGCGGCCGAACGATTGGTCCTGGCCGCCCGCGGCCTGGACGGGTCGGCGATTGGCACAGCGCTCCGTTTCGGGGCTGTTTACGGCCCACGCCTGAGGGGGAACTACAGACGCCTGCTCTTTGCCTTGAGGGACCGGCGATTTGTGGGTCTCGGTTCGGGCAGCAACCGGAGGCCTTTGATTTATGACGCGGATGCGGCCAGGGCCACAATTGTCGCAACGGAGCATTCCACTGCCCCGGGACAAGTGTTCAACGTAACAGATGGTGCGTTTCACAGTGTTAAGGAGATCGTTTCGGCGATGTGTCTTGCACTTGGTCGGCGACCACCCCGTTTCTCGGTACCAGCCGCTCCGGTACGCCTCGCCGTCGGCCTCATGGAAGGGGTGGCCCGGATAATCCACGTCAAGCCACCGATTACACAATCCGCGATTGACAAGTTTACGGAAAATGTGGCCGTCGATGGAGGGCGGTTTCAGCGCCAGCTCGGATTTCGCGCGGGCTATGATCTCGAGACCGGCTGGAAGGAAACCGTGGCGGAGATGCGAAGGACGGGCGAGCTGTGAGAGCAGGTTGTCCGCGCCTGCGAGCGCTACGGCGGTTTCGCGCCAATGAAACCTCCTGCCATAGCGCCGTCGTGTGTTGGGAGACCCCTGTCACTGCGAGGAGCGGAGCGGTGAAGAAGTCTCGAGGTCACGTGAGGGCGGCCGGGAACCGGGTGGGACCGAGGTCGCTTCCCCGACCGCCACGCGGGCGCGGTGCGCTGGCTCGCGGCAGGCTCTGTCGATTTGCTCCTCCTCGGGGTAGGCTCTGTCCCGCGTGCGACGGGACCCTCGCGATGACAGTAATTCGTCCATGAAAAACAGTGGGTCGATCTCAGCGGGTGCCAAGGGCACGTTTGTATGACTGCACCGATCGATTGCTCGGTCGTCGTGCTGACCCTCAACGAGGAGGCCAACATCGGCCGGCTCCTCGAGTCCCTCGAGGGTTGGGTCGCAGCGATCTTCGTCGTGGACTCCGGCAGCACGGACGGGACGCTCGAGGTCGCCCGGCGCTTTAGGATCTATCCATAAATAGGGATGGCCTTGCGAAAGCAAATGATGGCAGCCGCGAGATGGACGAGAGCCAGGTAGCTGTCGTGGAGCTTTTCGAAGCGCACGAGGAGCTTGCGGAAGCGGTTGAACCAACTGTGCGCCGCCTCGACGACCCAGCGGCGGTGCTTGGGCGGCCGACCGCGACGGGCCTTGCCCTTCTGGCGGATGCGAGGGTGGTAGCCCCGCTTCGTCACGGCATCAAGCGCCGGCTGGCCAGAGTAGCCGCGGTCGCCGAGCAGGTGCATCCGGCGGTGGCGTCGCGGTCGGCACACGACGGTGTCCAGGAGCGTCTCCAGTTGCGTGACATCATTCCGGTTGGCCCCGGTGACGCAGATCGACAGCGGGACCCCACGCCCGTCGACCAGGATGTGCCGCTTGCTTCCATTTTTTTCCCCGGTCCGTCGGGTTCGGTCCCACGGACTCTTGGGCGAGCGGCGCCTTCAACATCGTTCCGTCCACGCTTTGCCATCGCCAGGCAATGCCCTCCATGTCGTCGTACTCCGCCAGTCCAGCCCGCCACAGCGCGAGGAAGAACCCTTCGTTCAGCCACGTCCGGAAATAGCGGTGCACCGAGCTGGCACTGCCGAACCGCTCCTTGGGCAGCGACTTCCACTGACAGCCCGTCCGCAGGACGAACACGATGGCCTCGAAAACCCGCCGCGGGTCCATCGCCTTGCGTCCGGCCCCAGGCTTGCGTTGGTACTGGCGACCTCGCTGGCGAACGGCTCGCGGCGGGATCAGCGGCGCGACCCGTTCCCAGAACACATCCGAAACCTCCCAGGATCTTGCTCGTGGCATGCGTATCCTCCTGGGACAAATCTAGGTCATGGACACCTCTACGTCAATCTATTTACGGATACGCCCTAAGTGTACTTGAGCGGCGACTCCCTGCCGGCCACAGCCCGGGCGGTGGTCCTACGGGGCCACCTTCCAGTGTACTTGAGCGGCGACTCCCTGCCGGCCACAGCCCACTCGCCCGAGTGGCGCAGGCTGCGCGCAGTGTACTTGAGCGGCGACTCCCTGCCGGCCACAGCTAGGGCATCATCCCCAGCTCCGCAGGTGCAAGTGTACTTGAGCGGCGACTCCCTGCCGGCCACAGCCTTCGATGCCGCTGAGCACCCTTCCCCCAGCGGCTATGTAGAGTTGCTTGCGGGAGGGAAGGCTACGACCGTGCCAACGCGACGCCGCAAGAACAAGAAGAAGATCGACCCGTTTGACCAGCACGTCTGGCACTACCTGACCGTTCTCGAGTGGCATGCATCGTACAGCGGGCCGACGTGGGAGAAGCGCAAAGAGCCCTACACGGATTGGCGCGACAACAAGGAGAAGATCCGCATCGAGTACGACCTCAAGTACGAGGACGACCTCTCGCTCGAGATGTTGGTCGGGGCTCACCGGGAGCCCCTCCGGGTGCGCAAGCGGGAGTTCACGAGGTTCGAGTTCTGCATCTACAGCTGCACCGACGTCGGTGGCGGGCTGTTCCAGCTTTGCCCCGACGGCGAGCTGCGCGGCTGGGCGCGCTACCCGATCGCCGGCGTCCAGGCGCTCCTTACGCTTCTCAGCGCCGGACGGGCCGTCAAGCTGGCTGTTCATGCTTCTGAGTTCTGGCGAGGCCAGGCGCGAATTCACACCAACGGCGGCTGGTGCACGGCCGGCCATCCGAGCCTGGAAGAGGGAGAACCCCCAGAGGAAGTCACACAGGGGTAGGTGGTGCGGCGGTACGACCCAGGTACGACCCAGCCTCTGACCGAGACTTGTCTCAACTAGAAACCGGGTCGGAAGTTGTTGCGGGTTACTATCTTGCGATTGGCTGGGGAGCAGGGATTCGAACCCCAATACCGTGGTCCAGAGCCACGTGTCCTGCCATTGGACGACTCCCCAGCACGGCTGGGACGCCAATTGTAAGCCAACCCGGCTCG
>JAKALX010000113.1 GCA_021823905.1 Chloroflexota bacterium
GGCTCGCCCTACCACCTGGTCATGCTCGCCCGGAACATGACCGGCTACAAGAACCTGGTCGCGCTCGTCACGAAGGCGAACCTGGAGGGCTACTACTACAAGCCGCGCATCGACCGGGAGCTGCTGGAATTGCACCACGAGGGGATCACGGTCCTCAGCGGATGCCCTTCCAGCGAGTTTCACCGCAAGGTTCAGGACGGCGACCGCGTCGGCGCCATCGCCGTGGCGCGCTACTTCCGCGAGCTCTTCGACGGCCACTACTACCTCGAAGTGCAGGACCACGGCGACGAGAAGTTCACGAAACTCAACCCCGTGATCGCTGGCATCGGACGCGAGCTCGGCATTCCCGTGATCGCGACCAACGACAGCCACTACACGCTGCCCACCGAAGCGGAGGCCCACGACGTGCTCCTCTGCATCGGCACGAACGCAACGGTCGACCAGCAGGGGCGCTACAAGTTCGAGGGACACGGCTACCACGTGAAGAGCGAAGACGAGATGCGGCTGCTCTTCCCCCAGGAGTACCTGGACAACACGGCGCTCGTGGCGAACGACGCCGACCTGGACCTGCACTTCGACCGCCAGCTGCTGCCTGAGCCGCCGGTTCCAGCGGGCCGCACGAGCGAAGACTACCTCGCCGAGCTGTGCTTCCAGGGCCTGCACCGCCGCTTCGACGACATCACGAGCGAACTGCGGGAGCGACTCGCCTACGAACTCGACGTGCTCAAAGTCACCGGCTTTACCGACTACGTCTTCGTCGTGAAGGAGATCGCCGACTTCGCCCGGAAGGCTCACATCAACATGGGCGTTCGCGGGTCGGCGGCCGCCTCGCTGGTGCTTTACGTCCTCGGCGTGACCGACATCGACCCCGTGGCGAACCGGCTGGTGTTCGAGCGGTTCTTGAACATCGAGCGGCGCGAGATGCCGGATGTGGACTTCGACTTCGCCGACGACCGCCGAGACGAGATGATCCGCTTCGCCTACGAGCGCTACGGCGAGGATCGCGTCGCGCAGATCATCACCTTTGGAACCCTCGGGGCGAAGGCCGCAATCCGCGATGTCGGCCGTGCCCTGGGTATGACCTATGCCGAGACCGACCGTGTCGCCCGTCTCGTACCGAACTCGCTTCATATCACCCTGAGCGACGCCCTCGACCAGTCGCAGGAGATGAAAGACGCCTACAACGCGGACCCGAAGGTGCGCAAGCTGGTGGAGACGGCACGGCAGCTTGAAGGGGTTTCGCGCCATGCGAGCACGCACGCGGCGGGCGTCGTGATTTCACGCGACCCGCTGATCGAGCACGTGCCGCTGCAACGCCCAAACCGGGGCGACGAGACGAGCATCCCGACGACACAATTCGCGATGGAGCAGGTCGCGAAGATCGGCCTGTTGAAAGTCGACTTCCTCGGGCTTTCGAACCTGACCATCCTCCAGCACGCGGTGGAGATCATCCGCGCGACGACGGGCGAGGAGCTTGATCTCGTCCGCTTGCCGGACGGCGATCCAAAAACCATGCAGATGCTGGCCAAGGGCGAGACGTTCGGCGTGTTCCAGCTGGAATCGGCGGGGATGCGGCGTTACGTCCAGGACCTGCAGCCGACCGACATCTCGGACCTCTGCGCGCTGGTCGCCCTCTACCGCCCAGGACCGATGCAACAGATCCCGCGGTTCATCGACGGCAAGCATGGACGCGTGGTGATCACGTACCCGCACCCGGCGCTGGCGGAGATCCTGGACGAAACGTACGGCGTCATCGTCTACCAGGACCAGGTGCTGCTGATCGCCCAGCATTTCGCCGGCTATTCGCTCGGCCAAGCCGACATCATGCGCAAAGCGATGGGCAAGAAGAAGGCCGAGATCATGGAGGCCGAGCGTACCCGGTTCGTCGCGGGCGCTCAGGCCAAGGGCTACAGCGAGGACGAGGCGAAGGCGGTCTTCGACCTGATCGAGCCGTTTGCCGGCTACGCCTTCAATAAGGCGCACTCGTGGAGCTACGGGAACATCGCCTACCAGACCGCCTACCTGAAGGCGAACTACCCGGTCCAGTACATGACAGCGCTGATGCAGCTTTCGAAGAGCGCCCCCGACACCTACGCCCGAATCGCGACCGCTGTCGCCGAGTGCACAAAACTCGGGATCGAGGTCCTGCCGCCGGACATCAACGCCAGCCAGGACAACTTCACGGTGGAGCGGCGACCCGACGGCTCGATGGCGATCCGCTTCGGCCTGGGTGTCGTCAAGAATGTCGGCTCGATTGCCTGCGAAGGGATGATCGCGGAGCGCGAGAAGAACGGCCCGTACCGCGACGTCGAAGACTTCTGCAAGCGGGCCGACCTCTCTGGCGCGAACAACCGGACGATCGAGCACCTGATCAAGGCGGGGGCGTTCGACCTGCTGGGCGACCGCGGCACGCTGCTGATGAACAGCGAGCGGCTGATTACCCTGGCGCGCAAGGAGCGCGAGCTCCGTGAAAGCGGCCAGGCAACGATGTTCGACCTCTTTGGAAGCCAGGTCGACACCCCCTTGCCGGCGCTCGTCCTCGACCCATCACCGGCCCGGCGCGAGGAGATGCTGGCCTGGGAAAAGGAGCTGCTCGGGGTCTACCTGAGCGAGCACCCGTTCCGATCCGCGGCGGCAGGCGTGGCCCAGTACACGACTCATACGCTGAGCGATCTCACGGCCGAACTCGCGGGCCAGTCGGTGACGGTTGCGGGCATGGTCAACCGGGTCCAAGCGCGGACGACGCGCGACGGGCGCAAGTTCTACGTGGTCGACCTGGAGGATCTCTCCGCGTCGGTCGAGCTGACGGTCTGGAACGACACACTCGAGTTGACGGGCGAGGAGATCTGGGCCGAGGGCAACGTGCTGCTCGCTTCGATCGAGGTCCGCGACCGCGGTGACCGGCTGAACCTGAACGTCCGAAAGGCCGCGCAGTACGACCAGGGCGCGGGCGCCGTTGTGGGTTTCGCGCCTGAGCTGTGGCAGGTCGAACAGCCGAAGCAGCGCCGGGCGACCAAGTCCGAGGCGGCGACACCGCCGCCGAACGGAACGGGCGCCACTCGCAACTCGCAGCTCGCAACTCGCAACTCAGCCGCCACGGCCGAAGCCTCGCGCCCTGGAGTGGTACCGCCGGTCAGTGGCGACTCCGCCCACCTCGTCGTCACCATTTTCGAATCCGAGGACCAGCTCGCGGACGAGGCGCTGCTGAAGGCCGTGGTCTCGATGCTCAAGTCCTCGCCGGGGAACGACGACGTGCGGCTCGTGGTCCACGACACGGAGGGCCAGGAGACGGAGTTCGATCTGCCGCGCGCCTCGGCGACAGAAGACCTGGCCCGGAGCATACGGGCGGTGCTGCGAACGAGCGGCCAGGTGACGCTGACCGGGCTGCGGTTGGTGGGAGCGGCGTAAGCACGGGGCGTGGAACGCAAGCCGGGTGCGAGCCGACGGGAGAGTTCCTGGTATGCCATGCGCGACGAGCAACGGCGGCGGTGCAGGAGTTCCTGGAAGGGCTCAGCTACACGTTGAACAAGATGTTCAAGATGTCCCCGTCCTGGACGACGTATTGCTTGCCCTCGGTGCGGAGGAGTCCCTTCTTGCGGGCCTCGGCCTCGCTGCCGCAGGCCATGAGGTCGTCAAACCGGATGACAGTCTCGGGTCGCGGGCACATCACGGCCATCGGCGATCCAAGGTTCAAGGCAGCCGTCCGGGAGTTCCTGGGGAGACTGGCGATCAGGTAAGCTGAGATCGTGAGCATCCGGGTGAGCCCAAAGGAAGCCGAAGATCAATTCGAGGCGCTGCTCGCAGCGGCGGAGCGGGGCGAGGACGTGGTGATCGAGCGGGGTGGTGAGCCCGTGGCCCGGTTAGTGGGCCTCGCTGTCAACGCCCGCCTCAAAGCGCTTGGATCGATTCGTTTTCGAATACCCGACTCGTTCTTCGAGCCCATGCCGGAATCAATGCTGGACGAATTTGAGCGACCACTCCTCGACAAGCCGACGTGAATGTACTGCTCGATTCAGTCGCGATACTGTTCTGGCTCTCGAATGACCGTAGACTTCCAGACGAGGCCAGACGGCTAATTGTCGATCCAGACAGCCGCCTCTGGGTCAGTGCGGCGAGTATCTGGGAGATAGCGATAAAGGCCGGCCTCGCCCGGTCGCCGCTATCGCTGGAACTGCTTGACGCAGTTCGCCGCTTTGTCGGTTCCAGTGCCTGCGAAGTACTTCCGGTCACGGCGCAGCACGCGTTCCGCGTTGCGGGTCTCCCGATGCACCACCGGGATCCGTTCGATCGACTGCTCATCGCTCAATGCCAGCTCGAGGGAATGACAATCGTGACGAACGACAGTGCCTTTCGCAAGTACGAGGTTGACATCCGGTGGTGAGACCCCCGGCTCGCTAGCTGCTTGCGCCGGTGAGCCCCGTCACACATTAAACAGAATATTCAGGATGTCCCCGTCCTGGACGACGTACTGCTTGCCCTCGGTGCGGAGGAGGCCCTTCTTGCGGGCCTCGGCCTCGCTGCCGCAGGCCATCAGATCGTCGAACCGGATGACTTCGGCGCGGATGAATCCCCGGCGCAGGTCGCTGTGGATCTTGCCGGCCGCTTCGGGGGCGGTCGAGCCGGCGGTGACCGTCCAGGCGCGGCATTCGTCGGGGCCGGCGGTGAGGAAGCTGATGAGGCCGAGCAGCAGGTAGCTCACGCGGATGGCCTCGGCCATGCCGCTTTCGGTGACCCCGACCGAGGCGCGGAACTCCTCCGCCTCCTCGTCGTTGAGGTCGTTGAGCTCCATCTCGAACTTCCCGGAGAACACGGCGACGTCGCGGCCCTTCCGGCGGTACTTCGCGCGGAACTCTTCTTCGATCGCGGCCCGCCGGGGAAGGTCGTCGTCGCCGATGTTGACCACGATCAGCATCGGCAGCCAGGTGAGGAACTGGGAGCCTTCGAGCGCCTTGCGGTCCTCGTCCGAAAGGTCGAGCTCGCGGATGGCCTGCTCGTTTTCGAGCGCCGTCCTGAGGCGGAGGAGCACCTCCTTGGTGCGCTGGAGGGCATCACGCTCGCCGGGCTTCATCGAGCGGAGTTCCGTTTCGAGCTTCTGCAGCCGCTTCTCGATGATCGCGAGGTCGGCGAAGGTGAGCTCGAGATCCATCGTCGCGATGTCGCGATCGGGATCGACGGTGACCTCGGGATGCGGCACGGTCTCGTCTTCGAAGGCGCGGACGACGTGGATGAGGGCGTCAGTGCGAGCGAGGTCGTTGATGAACTTGCCGGCCGGGCCTTCGCCCTTGCCGAACGACTCGCCCGCCGCGGGGAAGTCGACGTACTGAATCGTGGCGTAGGTCGTCTTCTTGGGTTTGTACATCTTGGCCAGGCGGTCAACGCGCTCGTCGGGGACGTTGACGACGCCGACGTTCGGCTGGGAGGAGGCGCCGTAGCCGCCGACGTGCGCTTTGGAGCGCGTGACCGCGTTGAAGACGGTCGTCTTGCCGGAGCGGGCGAGACCGATGATGCCGAGTTGCATGTCCTCAGAGTAGTCGGAAGCGGGAGTAGGCGGGAGCGGCGCTCAGCTCTGCTGCTCTTCTTCGCCCTCGTGAAGGACTGCGAAGAGCGACGCTAGATCAAGGCTGAACGCGCTCAGCACCGGCCGAGCGTCGATGACCTCTGGCGCGCGATGCAGCGTCACCGGCTCGCCTGGGCGATGGACCGCTACGACCTCGTCCGCCGGATCGACAATCCAGAGGAGTTGCGTCCCGCTGCGCATGTAGAAGGCGGCGCGCTCGGCGGTTCGGGGATAGGAGGTGCCTGGAGAGAGGACTTCGATGGCGAAATCGGGCGGCAGGTCAACGGGCCGGTCCATTCCCGCCGCGAGGGCCCGAGCGCGATGCGAACGGCTGAAAACGGAGATATCGGGGAGGAAGATGCGCTCCTCCGAACGATTGAGGTGCCGCGCTTCGTTCGCGACGAAGGCATCGGGATGAGACTGGACGTACACAAACAGCCTGCCAATGAGCTCGCTTGTGAGCGCTGCGTGATAGATGTTCGGCGACACCTTCTGGACAACCTCCCCGTCGATCAGCTCCGAAGCCGGCTCCGTCTCCGGCATTGCGAGGAAGGCTTCGAGCGAGACGCGTGTCTTCATGACCATGGGAAGAGTATAGACCTCGGCGAAGGTCACCCGATCTCGAAATGCAGCTTCGCGTGGGCGGCGCGAAGGGCCCGCTCGACCTCTTGCGGCGAGTCGCCGCGGGCCATGATGAAGCCCAGGTACTCGCTCCCCTCGGGCAGGGGAACGACCTCGCCGCCGGGGTGGATCGAGATCGTAACCGACTCGACGAGGGGGACGGATTCGGCATCGGCGATGCCGTGGACGGCGCGTAACGTGCCGGCTGCCGGGATGGGAATCATCATGACGCCCGCCGCCTGGCTCTCGCGTGACACCGAGGTGAGATCAGCCCCGATGGCGTGACGGAGGATGATCTCTTCGAGCGACATTCCGGCGCCGAAATGGAGGGTGCGTGAGCAGAGTCCGCCGATGGACCGGGCGGCGATGTCGATCGGGAAGGCGCCATCGCCGTTCAGCCGGAGCTCGGCGTGGACGGGGCCGTCGCGCAGGCCCAGCGCCGTGGCGGCGCGTGCCGTGGTCTCCGCCACGAGTTCCTGGACGTCGGGGGCGAGGCGCGAGGGCGTGACGTAGATCGTCTCTTCGAAGAACGGCCCTTCGAGCGGGTCGGGCTTGTCGAAGATCGCGAGCACCTGGAGGCGGCCGTCGTCGAGCAGACCTTCGACGGACACCTCGATCCCGGGGATGTAGCCCTCGACGAGGATCCGGCCGGCGAGCGGCCCGCATTCGTGCGCGTTGGCCGGCTCGCGGAGGATTCGCTTGAGCCGCTCGAACGCCTCGCGAAAACCCTCTGCGTCGTCGGCGCGGATGACGCCACGACTGCCTGAAAGGGCGAGCGGCTTGAGGACGACCGGGAACTCGATCTGCCTGGCCACCTCGGCTGGATCGGCGCTGACGGAGACATCCCAGAATCGTGGCGACGCGAGACCGGCTCCCGCCAACGTCCGGCGCAGGAGCGACTTGTTGCGCGTCGCCTCGACGGCGGCAAGCGGGTTGTGCGGGAGCTCGAGGCGCCGGGAGGCAGCGGCCGCCAAAAGAGCGCCACCGTCATCCACGGCCACGATGGTGTCCAGCGGGAACTCGTCGGCGAACGCTTCGATCTGGCTTGTTCCCACCTCGACGTCGACGAAATCGAGGCCGACCTGGCGGCCGGGATGGAGGTCCTCGAGGGGGTGCCGGCGGTCAGAACCGACGACGACCTCAATGCCAAGGCGGCCGGCCGCCTCCATGAAATCGGGCGCGCGGTAGCTGGCGCTCGGGATGAGCAGCATCACGCGGCGCCGGGCAGACTCCATCCGTTCATTGTAGTGGCCGGCGGTGGCAGTTCTCCTAGCGCGAGAGGAGTTCGAGCTGACAGCCAGCGACGATCTTCTCGACGTCGAGAACGACGGCGGAGGGGCTCCTGCGAATTTCCGAGCGGATGAGCCCTTCGATGCTGTAGCCAAGGTCCGCCTGCTCGCAGAGCACGCCACAATAGGTGAGGCGCAGGGCGGACTGGCTTCGCTCCCACTGGTAGTGGGTCTTGCAGCGTTGGCATTCGAGTAGTGGTGACATGTCCGGTCCTCCCCCGACGGCTCGCCCCGACCTTCGGGGCTGTGTCCAGTAAATCTTTGTTTGTGCAATAAAAACACGCCCGACCGGCCCGGTTGTATGACCCCCATCAGTACCAGTCATGGACGTCCGCCATCGTGGCATCGACACTTCGCAACCGGACGCTGCCTGGCGTAAGATTCGCGTCAAACGCTTGGAGAGGCTAATCGCCTGGCGAAGGTATGCCTTCCGCCCCGCGCGAGCGCCTGGAGGGACCGCAGCATGACCGTCGAACCGACCGCAGTTTCCGTCCGCGACGGGATGTTCACTCCGCCGGTGATGCGCAAGGGGACCGGGCAGCCGCTCCTCTGGCTGCACGCCGCCGGCGGGCTCAACCGGGGCTGGACGCCCGAGCTCGAGGCGCTGTCTCAGCATTACGACGTCATTGCGCCCGTTCATCCGGGCTGGGACGACACCGGCGGGCTCGACCAGATCGACGACATTCACGACATGGTGATGTACTACCAGGACTTCGCGGACGCGCTGGGATTGACGTCGTTCTTCGTCGCGGGGCATTCGATCGGCGCGATGTTCGCCGCCGAGCTGGCAGCGGCTCGTCCGGACATGGTGCGGAAGCTCGTGTTGACCTGCCCGGTCGGCCTCTGGATGGACGAGGCGCCGGTGACCGACATCTTCACGCTGATGCCGAAGGAGATGCCCGGCGTGATCTTCGGCGACCTCAGCAACCCGGTGATCCCGCAGTTGTTCAAGCCGCCGGCGAACGAGGACGAGACGGCCCAGGCGATGTACCTGCAACTGACGAACTTTTCGGCGACGGGGAAGTTCATCTGGCCAATCCCCGACAAGGGGCTGAAGAAGCGGCTGCACCGGATCAAGGCGCCGACGCTCATCCTCTGGGGCGACCAGGACCGGCTCGCGCCGCCTGCCTATGGGCAGCTCTTCGCCTCGAAGATCAATAACTCGGAGCTCGCAATGATCACAGGCGCGGGGCACATGTTGCCACTCGAGAATACGCCGGCCTGGGCAAGCGAGATCACCGCGTTCCTGGGCTGACGGCCAACGCCTGTGAGTCCGTGGTCCTGGGGCCGGCGAAGGCTGCCGACCTCCATTCGACCCTATCGGAGGTCAGAGGGCGACAACCGCCGCAGCCAGCCCCAGCAATAGGAGCGGAATCACGATTCCCGAGAATTGGGCGAGTGCAAGAGCCGCTCCGAGCAGACCCGCCGCAAGCGATGCCGTCGCCAGCAGCCAGGACGGCCGCCAGCGGGTCAGCGGAAGTTGAAGGCCAACCGCCGCCGCCGTGCACGCGAGCGTGGCCACCAGAGTTGCGCCGCTCTTGAAGGGCCATCCGTCGCTACCCCATTCGTCGTCCCGCCACCCGGTCGACGCGGACAAGAACCCGAACACGCCCACGACCGCGCTCAGCGCCGCCGCAAGCGCAGTCAGCTCAACGGGAAATGCGACCAGGGCTCGCCTTCGGATGCGCACGCGGATAGCCCCGAGAAAGGCCTTCACTCTACCTACTGGAATGGGAGAGCGTTCAGACACTTGCCGTACAGGGCTCACGCTACCATCTCCAGACGCGCGGGCCGGAGGCCAACGACGCCGAGCATCACGGTTGCGAAGGCGCGCCCACGCAGTTACCGAGCGCCTTGTTGATCCTAGACTCACCTCCAGTGTACGCCGGGCGTCACCAGCATGAGGCACTGGCGATCGTGATAGAGTTCACACGGATTTCACGCTTGCGCCGGGAGGCGGCTTCCCGGCCCGGCTATACTTGCTTGGGTACAGGGGAGCGCCTTCGCAATGCGAACCGTCTTGCTCGTCACCCGGCATGCCGACGTGGCCCGTCTCGGTCCGGCGCTGGAGCGCGCCGGTTTTTCGGCGCCGGTCGCGACGCCCGACCGCCTCGCGCAAGACGATGGAGCGAGCGGCGCCGACGTCGTGGTGCTCGACCTGCGCGACATTCCACCAGCAGCCTTCACTCTCCTCACAACCTCCTACGCCGAGCAGGAGATGGTGCTGCTGGCGCTGGTCGCCGAGGACCAGCTGGCCCGGATCACGGTCGATCTCGCCATCGACGACTTC
>JAKALX010000114.1 GCA_021823905.1 Chloroflexota bacterium
CCACTTCCGGCGACGGGCTTCCCGATCTCCTCGCTGCGATCGACCGCGCCCTCGATCACGCCCCCGCCAAACGCGACCTCGGGCGCCCACGCCTCCCCATCGACCGTGCGTTCACCATCCAGGGATTCGGCGCCGTCGTCACGGGTACGCTCCTTGACGGCGCGCTCGAGGTGGGCCAGGAGGTCGAGCTCCAGCCCGGCGGTCTTCGTGCCCGTATCCGCGGGCTGCAGCGCCATCGTACAAAGGTCGCTCGCCTCGAACCTGGTACACGGGCGGCAGTCAACCTCAGCGGCGTTCGCGCCGAAGACATCCGCCGCGGAATGGTCCTCGCGCGCCCCGGCGCAATCGCGCTCGCGTTTGCCGTCGATGTTCGCCTGGCAGCCCCCGCAATCCTCTCGCACCCGCTCGAACACGATGCTGGGGTCACCTTCCTGTCCGCCACCTCCGAATCCGAAGCCAAACTCCGCCTCCTCGACCGCGACGAGCTCCTGCCGGGCGACACCGCCTGGGCTCAGGTCGTCCTCGCCTCCCCGGTCGCCGTCGTTCGCGGCGACCACTGCGTCATCCGCACCCCGAACGAGACGGCCGCCGGCGGGATCGTCGTCGCCGTGAACCCGCGCCGCCACCGCCGCAACCACGCGCAGACGCTCGCCGCCCTCGATCGCCAGCTCTCCGGCTCGCCGGCTGACCGCCTCCTGGACCTGCTCCTCGCCGGCCCGATCGCGCCCGAGGATGCGCGCCGACTGCTCAACCTCGAACCGGCTCCCTTCGCGACCGCACTGGCGGAAACTGCCGCGGCCTCGACGGTTGTCGAACGCGCCGGCCGACTGGTTGCCCTCGCCTGGCTCGATTCAGCCGTTGGCCGCGTCGTGGCCGCCGCGGACGAATTCCTCACAGCCAATCCCCTGCGCCTCGCGGCCCCCCGCGAGCATCTGCGCAGCGTCGTCCGCTTCGATCAAGCCGTGTTCGACGTCGTAGTCGCCGAGGCGGTCGCCCGCGGCGCGCTGGAAGAACGTTCCGCCGCCGCGCTCTCCCGTCCCGGCTATGAGCCGCAGCTCACGGCACGCCAGCAGACCGAGGTCGTGCGCTTCCTCGCCTCCCTCCGCGCCGGCGCCTTCAGCCCCCCGACGGATTCGCTGCCTGACCCATCACTCCTCGCCTATCTTTCCGAGCAGGCTCTCGTCGTCGACACCGGCGCCGGCGTCGTCTACGAAGCCGCTGTGTTCGAGGAGATGGTCGCGAAAACTCGTTCCCACATCGAACAACACGGGAGCGTCAGCCTCGCCGAGGCCCGCGACCTCTTCGCCACCAGCCGCAAGTACGCCCAGGCCTTCCTCGAACACCTCGACGCCCTCCGCATCACCCGCCGCACCGGAGACACTCGCACCCTCCGCTGAGCGTTCTCGCCTGAAACGTAAACGAAGAGGCCGCCCACCGGGCGGCCGAATCGTGAATCGTGAATCGTGAATCGCTAAGCCGCCTCGGCCTCAGGCGCCGGCGCCCTGCCCGTGATCCTGCGGAAGAACTTCCCGATGTCGTTGTTCTCCCACACCACCAGCAGTTGCGCCGCGATCCCGATGCTCGAGTACGTTCCGCTGATGATCCCCACCAGCAGCACGATCAGGAAGTTCCGGATCGTCACGCCGCCGATGAGCAGCATCGCGATAACCGTCAGCACGACCACGAACGACGTGTTGATCGATCGCGCCAGCGTCTCCGTCAGGCTCGCGTTGACCGCCTCCTCGAACGGGATGAACGGGTCGTGCGTCACCTTCTCCCGGATCCGGTCGAACACCACGATGGTGTCGTGCACGGAGAATCCGATGACCGTCAGCACCGCCGTCACGAAGGCCGTGTCCACCTCCGTGTCGAACAGCTTCCCGAGGATCGAGAACAGCCCCAGGATCACGAACGCGTCGTGCAGCAGCGCGATGATCGCGCACGTCCCGTACCGCCACGGCTTCGGCAGCCGCCGGAACACCAGCGAGATGTACAGCAGAATCGCGACCGAGGCGGCGACTACCGCGTACGTCGCGTTCCGCGCGATCTCGGTCGAAACCGTGCTCGAAACGCTCGAGTAGTCCTGCCGGTCCACATTCCCGAACTTGGCCCGTAGCTCGCTCTCGATCTTGTCGATCTCCCCCGTTTGTGGTTGCTGAGGGCCCGTCAGATCCGTGTTGACGGGAGGCGCACCCTGCAGCTCACGCGTCCGGATCAGATAGGTATTCGGTCCGGCGCCCTGCACGCGCACGTCGGCGAATCCGAGGCCCTTCATGAAGTCGCGCAACTGGCCCTGGTCCACCGGCTTTTCGAACTTCTCGGTGAACGACGAGCCCGCGCTGAATTCGATCCCCGGCTTCAATCGCGGCGGGATGGCCAGCGCCACCACCGCGATCACCACGAAGATCATCGAGAAGCCCAGGTACCACCAGCGCTTTCCGGAAAAATCCAGCATCTGCCTACTCTCCCTGGGCCCCGGCCGCCGTGCCGCGCGCGGGCGTCCGCTTCACTTCTTCCGCGTTGAACAGCCAGTGGCTCTTCGCCAGCGGCGTCCCCAACACCATCAGCAGGAACGTTCGCGTCACCGAGATCGCCGAGAACATCGACACCCCAACACCAATCGCCAGCGTCAGGGCGAACCCCTTGATGATCGTCGCCCCGAACTGCCCGCCGAACCAGTACAGGATCAGACACGTGATCAGCGTCGAAACGTTCGAGTCCCGGATCGACGGCCATGCCCGCCGGAACCCGATGTCGATTGACGCGTGCAGCGTCCGCCCGCGTCGTAACTCCTCTTTCATCCGCTCGAAGATCAGGATGTTCGCGTCCACCGCGATGCCGATCGAGAGCACGAACGCGGCGATGCCTGAAAGCGTCAGCGTCACCGGCCAGAGCTTGAACACCATCAACGTGAGCGACGTGTAGACCAGCAGAGCGGCCGAGGCCAGCACCCCGGGCAGCCGGTAGTACAGGATCATGAACATCATGACCGCCAGCAGCCCGACTTCGCCCGCGTGCACCGACTCGACCACCGAGTCCGCGCCCAGCGTCGCGCTCACTTCGTTCGACTGGATCGTCTTCATCGGCACCGGCAGCGCACCGCTGTTCAGCAAATTCGAAAGGTTCTTCGACTCCGTGAAGGTCGCCTGCCCGGTGATCACGCCCTTGTCCGAGATCACGCCGTTCACTCCCGGCGCCGAGATCACCTGGTCGTCCAGGTAGACGATCAGCCGGTTGCGCTGGTCGGTCGGTGGGTATTTCAACGCCCGGCTGGTGATCTGCTCCATCAGTTGCGACCCGATGCCCGTCGTCTCGAACTGCACCTCGTACGTCGCCGCGGTCCGTGCCGGCACCGTGTTGTTCTTCAAGTAGCGGCCCGTCATCGCCACGGTCTCGAGCTGGCCCTGGGCGTTCTTCACCACCCCCGTCGCGTCCACCAGGTTCCCCTGGTCGTCGTACACCTTGAACTTCAGCTCCGCCGTCCGGCCCACCTGGGCCTCGGCCTCCGCCTGGCTCACACCAGGCAGCGAAACGATGATCCGGTTCCCGTTCGCCGTCTGGATCTCCGCTTCGCTCACGCCGAGGCTGTTCACGCGGTTTTCGATAACACGCTTCGCACCGTCGACAGCCTGTTTCAGATCGCCCGTGTAACCGGGTGGTGGATTGGCTTCGAGCACCAGCCGCGTGCCGCCGCTCAGGTCCAGACCCAGCCGCATCCGGTCGCGATCCGCGCCAAACAGCGTGAAACCCTGCCCGTGCGGCCAGAAATGGCCCGGCAGGTACTGGCTCGGCGCCTGTGGCCAGACAACGATGATGGCGAAGACGCTCAGGACGAGCACGCCGAAGAAGCTGAGCAGCGTTGATGAGCTACGCACGCGTGTGTGATACCTCTCCAGTGGCCGGCTCGGGGCCCGGCCCCGGCACCTCGGCAGGTTCCAATGTTGTCAGCCGCTTCTGAATTGCGTCCGTCAAGGCGCGCACCCGGACCCCGGGGGCAATTTCCAGGATGATCTCCGTCGGCGAATCCGGCGGCGTCACCACGTCGATCACTTCCGCGATCAGCCCGCCCGTCGTCACCACCTCGTCCCCGATCTGAAGCGCTTGCACCGCTTTTCGCTGCGCCTTCTGCGTCTTCAACACCGGCTGCAACAGGATGAAATAGAACGCCACCACCGCCAACACGGTATAGAAGATGACGCTCCACATCACGGCCATACGGGGGACTCCTGCTCGCCTGGCGGGTTCGCGTTCAGCTCGGCTCTGCCCTCAGGGTCGCCAGGACGGTGCGTGCCAGGGACACGGCCTCATCTCGCTTTGAGATGGCGCCGTCGAGTTGGGCTTGACGGACCGATGTTAGGACAGCCCCCAGCAATCGTCCACTTTCTAGGTGAAGCTCCGCGATCAGATCGTCGCCCGTCAGCAACGGCCTCTCATCGCCCTCCGCGGGTTCAAATGCGGCCCACGACCGAGCCGCAACGTAGTTCACGAACGCGCAGTGCCGTCGGTAATGCTCGCGTGTGTAACGCGGCCCCTGCGTCGCCATCCCGTCCGCCAGGTTGACCAGCATCAGCGGCAAGACATGCCCGTCCAGGTCGGCCACGAACCGTCGTACCGCCCGGTCGCTCACCGGCCATGTTCGGATCAGCTCCCGCGGCCGCAGGTGATAGCGCACCAGCTTCGCCACGAACGCCGTCGCCTCGGGCCCGAGCCCCAGCGCGGGCAGCCGCTCGCCGGCCATCTCGGCTCCCCGCGGGCCGTGCCGTGGAAATCGCAGCCGCCCCTCGATCGTGGTCGCTGTGTCCGGCTTCGCCACGTCGTGCAGCAATGCCCCAAGACGGGTCAACGCCAGCAGCGGCACCCCGTCAACCTCGCGCTCCAGCGACGCTTCCAGGTCGAGCCATCCCAGCGCCTCGCGAAGCGCCGAATTGTCCGGCCCCCGCCCGAGTGCGTCATCCAGCGCGCTCACCGCCGCCAGGTTGTGATCGAGCACGTCGTAGTAGTGCAACTCCGGCTGCCCGAACGCCCGCCCCGCCTCAAGTTCCGGCAAGAACCTTGTCAGCTCGCCCGCCTCGTCCAGTGCGCGCAACCGCGGCGCCGCGGCTTCGGCCGTCAGCGCCTCCAACAACTCTCGTGGCAACCCCATCCGCCCAGCCTAACCGAAATCCCCAACGCCAGCGGCCCCCGCCTACCGTCTGACGTCTCCCTCACGCCCGCGGATGCGCTTTGTCATACTCCCGGCGCTTCTGGTCGTCCGTCAGGTGCGTGTAGATCTGCGTCGTCGAGATGCTCGCGTGCCCCAGCGCGTCCTGGACGTGCCGCAACGGCATCCCACCCGAAAGCATGTGCGTTGCGTAGGTGTGCCGAAGCGTGTGCGGCGTGATCGCCTTGTCCAGCTTCGCCTCCCTCGCATAGTTCTTCAGAATGAGCCAGAACCCCTGCCGCGTCAGCCGCTCGCCTCGCCGGTTCACGAAGAGCGCTGGCTCCCGGCGGTTGCGAACCAGCCGCGGCCGCACGTGGAAGATGTACTGCCGCAGCTCCTCGATCGGCCGCGCATGGAGCGGCAACACCCGCTCTCGCTCCCCCTTGCCCACGCACCGCACCGTCACCGGGTCGCTCTCGAGGGCGATATCCGTCAGGTCCAGCGAGACAAGCTCCGTGACCCGCAAGCCGGTGGCGTAGAGCACTTCCAGCATCGCCTTGTCACGCCGCGCTTCGGGCGTGTTTCGCCGCGAGGGCTGCTCGAGCAGCTCGTCTACCTCCCGCACGGTCAGCGCCCGCGGCAACGACTTGCCAACTTGCGGCGACTTGAGCTGCTCCGTCGGATCGCTCTCGATGCTCCCCTCCGCTGCCAGGAACCCGAAGAACGACTTCACGGCCGCGACCTTCCTCGCGACAGTTGCATCTTTGTACTGTTTCGCGCGCAGATGCTCCACGTAATTCACCACGATAGGGCCGCTGATCGCCTTCCAGGAGAGCGAACCATTGCTGCCAACAAACTCGTGGAACTGCGCGAGATCATTCCGGTAGGCTGCAATTGTGTTGTTGGACGCGTTCTTCTCAACCGCAAGAAAATTCAGAAACTGGACGATCGAATCGGCCATAACCTGGCTACCCTCGGCGTGAAAGCGGTCGTTGTCTCCCGGAGCCGCGCCATAATAAGGTCGCTCTTCCGGGCCTGTCCACCGAATTCCTGCCTATCTTCCGTGAAGATCCCGCAGGTCCAATATGAGGAATTGTGATGCTCTCGAAACTCCCGCAGCCGCCCGCGAGCACTGCCCTGGCGGTTTGCATAAGTCTGCCTCGTCGGCGCGCTGCGATCCAGCCCGGCCGCTGACGCTCTCGGTTCGTCATCCTCCTGCCGTCAGGTCCGTCCGTCCCGATTGCAGGTGGCCTTCCCGCGCTTGCGTGGCTGTCGATCCCTCCTACCATGCGGGAAACGGGCTGCGGCCTAGGGAGCGTTTCGAATGGTCTCCTTTGAGCTCAACGACGAAGAACGAATGGTCCAGCAGGTCGCGCACGAGTTCGCGAAAAAGGAGATCCGGCCCGTAGCCGCCTACTACGACGAGCACGAGGAAGTGCCCTACGACGTCATCAAGAAGGCCGCCGCCATCGGCTTTGGCATCTCGACAGAGGGCAGCCTGCTCGAAGGCGGCTCAGCCCTGATCCCCAGCATCCTCGCCGAAGAGCTCTCCTGGGGCTGTGCCGGCATCGCCCTCGCCATCAACTCCTCTGGCCTGGCCGCCGCCGCTATCAGCGCCACCGGCACCCAGGAGCAGCGCGAGAAGTGGCTGGCCGCAATCGCTTCCGACGCCAACGAAGTCCATCTCGGTGCCATGTGCCTGACTGAGCCCGACGCCGGCTCCGACGTCGCCAACATCCAGACGACCGCCGTCCGCGACGGCGACGAGTACGTCCTCAATGGCGAAAAGCAGTTCATCACCAACGGCAACATCGCCGACGTTCACGTAGTTTTTGCCACCGAGGATCGCTCGAAGGGCTGGGGTGGACTTGGCGCCTATGTCGTCCCCAGGGGCACGCCCGGCCTCGAAGACGGCACAACCTGGAAGAAGATGGGCATTCGCGCCTCCCACACGGCCAACGTCGTCTTCAACGAGTGCCGCGTCCCCGTCGGCAACAAGCTCGGCGGCCCTCCCTCCGCGTCCGGCCGCGGCGGTGGCCCCGGCGCCCTCGGCGCCCTCATGATGCTCGAGCGCACCCGGCCCGTCGTTGGCGCCTACGCCCTCGGCATCGGCCGCGCCGCCTACGAGTACGCGCTCGATTACGCGAAGCAGCGCGTCCAGTTCGGCAAGCCCATCATCAAGAACCAGGCTGTCTCCTTCATGCTCGCGGACATGGCGATGGCCGTCGATTCCGCCCGCCTGATGGTCTGGCGCGCCGCCTGGATGGGTGGCGCCAACGTTCCCTATCTCAGCGCCGAAGGCTCCATGGCCAAATGTTTCGCCAGCGACATGGCGATGAAGGTCACAGTCGATGCGCTTCAGGTTCTCGGCGGGCAGGGCTACATGCGCGAGCATCCGGTCGAGAAATGGGTCCGCGACGCAAAGATCTTCCAGATCTTTGAAGGCACCAACCAGATCCAGCGCCTCGTCATCGGCCGCGCCCTCGAAGCGCTCCCGCCACGCGGCTGAACTCTCGGGTCTAGCGTCTCGTCCCCCGCATGACGTGCTCCACCTGGACCGGCTACCATCGTTGGGTAGGGCGATTCGTCGTGGCCTGCCGCTCCCGGCCGTTCGCCGCCCCGTAGCCAATCACCAATCGCGAATCGCCGAGGAGACCCCGTTGAACCATCCCAACCCGCCACCGCTTCCGGGCAGCCCGAAGGAGATCGACCCAGTCGAAAAGGCGATGCTCGCCCTGTCTTATGGCGTTCATGTCATCGGCTCCCGCGCCGCCGACGGCACGCTGAATGCCATGCTGGCCGACTGGGTCATGCAGGTCTCGTTCAAACCCCGTCTCGTCGCCGTCGCCATCGAAAACGACGCCCGCACCCTGCGCTTCATCAGGGAAACCAAAGTCTTCAGCGTGAATCTCCTCCACCAGAAGGATGGCGTCGCCATCGCCCGCCAGGTCGTCATGCCCGCCGAGGGCTCCAAGATCCGCGGCCGCACCGGCGAAGCCACAGGCGTCGTCGACAAGCTCGCCGGCCTCGACTACGGCATCCACGACAACGGCTGCGCCATCCTCGACGACGCCCTCGGCTGGTTCACCTGCGAAGCCGAGCAGTTCCTCCCGACCGGCGACCACACCGTCGTTGTCGGCCGCGTTACCGATGGCGCCGTCGTCCGCACCGGCGAAATGCTCATCGAGCGCGAGCTCGGCTGGGAGTACGCCGGCTAACTTCGGAAGCGCGACAGCCATGGAGCGCCGCGATGCCGAAATCGCCGCTGCAGCCACCATCTCCGGGCAATCGGCAATCGGCAATCGGCAATCAGCAATCGGCAATCGGCGATAGCCAATCGGCAATCGGTAATCGTTTGCCGTCACTCCACTGCGACAATCCCCCGCATGTACACCGGCAGAAATCCGCACGACAGCGCGTTCCGGTGCGACCGTACGTTCGTCGCACCGATGGAGTAGTACGGCGCCCGGCCCCGGCCGAGGATGTCCTGTGTCGCCCGGATGACCACGATCCGCGCCAATCCCGTGCCACGCGCGTCTCGCCGCACGTCGACTCCGATCTCGTCCCGCCGCGTCCCCTGGCGCCAGATGCCCGCGACCGCCAGCGGCTCCCCCGTCCTGTCGACAACGGCAAACCCGTGGAGGATCGACGGCACGTGTGGCTCGCCCGGTTCCCCCATCGCGTTGTCGAACACCTTCGAATCCCGGTAGCGGGTCATCCATTCCGCGTCGATCGCCGTTAGGGATAGCGCGGCTGGCAGCGCCGGGACCCGCAGCTCCTCGGCCAACGCAAAGCCGAGGTGGAACCCATACGCGCGGGCGCTCGGCCAGTGCCGCCTGCGCGCCTCCTCGGCCAGCTCCGCCAGGAAGAACGGCTGCATCGCCCGGAAGTGCCGTTCGCTTGGCGCGTGCTCGTCCGCCCACTCCACGAGCTCCGGAACCACGCTGGCCACGGTCCCCAGCCCCGCCGTCGCGATCCGCGCGAGGAATCGCTCGTCCGCGTCCGCTGGCCGCGACACCACCACCAGTGCCTCCGACGTAAAGTCCTCGATCCTGCACCCGAGCTCGTCCGCCAGGTCCGCGACCACCATCGCCGACTGCGAGCGAAACAGCTCCGTCGTTGCAGCCGGCATCTCTTGTCTCTTCTCTTTGGTCTTCGGTCTCTTGCCCGTCAGTCCCGCGGAAGCCCCAGCCCACGCGTCGCGATGATGTTGCGCTGGATCTCGCTCGAACCCGAGTAGATCGTCGGCGAAACCGCCGAGAGGTGGCCCTTCTCGATGATCCCGTTCAGCGGCGCATACTTCGAGTTCGGCTCCAGCGCCCCCGCGAGACCGAGCAGGTTCACCCCGAAGTTCTCGATCCGCTGCCCCAGCTCCGTCGCCAGGATCTTGATCACCGAGGCCTCGTAGTTCGCGATCTTCCCCGCTTCCTGCATCCACGCCGTCCGGTAGCTCAACAGCCGCCCCGTCTCGTTCGCCACCCACAGGTCCGCCAGTTTGTGGCGGAGGATGTCGATGTAGGCCCCGCCCGGCCTGTTCGTCCGGATCGCGTCCGCCAGGTGCTCCAGCGTCCGCTGATTCGA
>JAKALX010000115.1 GCA_021823905.1 Chloroflexota bacterium
TGAGCGTCGCCAGCATCATCGCGCGCGGCAACGGCCTCGGCGGCGGCTTCAGCGAGCAGCAGAAGCGCGACTACCTGCCGCGGATGGCGCGTGGCGAGTTCCTCGGCGCCGTGGCCCTCTCAGAGCCCGAAGCCGGCTCCGATCTCGCCAACATCTCCTGCAAGGCCACCCGCGACGGCGACGAGTGGGTCATCAGCGGCAACAAGATGTGGTGCACGTTCGCGGATGGCGCGGATTACATCACCGTGCTCTGCCGGACGACCGAGGTCGATCCGCAGCGGCGCCACGCCGGCACGAGCATGTTCTTCTTCGAAAAGGAGCGCGGCACCTTCCCAGCAGGCATCAGCGCGACGAACATCAACAAGATCGGCTACCACGGCTGGAAGACCTGGGAATTGCGGTTCGAAGACTTCCGCGTACCGCTCTCGGCGGAGCTCGGCCAGGACCACAACGACGACAGCCGCGGTTTCAAGTCGGCCATGGGCTTCCTCGAGGGTGCACGCGCGCACACCGCGGCGCGGAGCATCGGTCTCTCTCGCGGCGCGCTCGAGGACTCGATCGTCTACGCAAAGCAGCGCGTCCAGTTCCGCCAGCCGATCGCGAACTTCCAGGCGATCCGCTTCAAGCTGGCGGAGATGGCCGCCGAGATCGAAGCCGCGCGCCAGCTCATGTACTTCGTCTGCGAGGCGATCGACACGAACCGCCGCTGCGACAAGGAGTCGTCGATGGCGAAGTGGTTCGCGAGCGAGATGTCCGAGCGCGTCACCAGCCAGGCGCTCCAGATTCACGGCGGCTACGGCTACACCACCGACCTGCCGATCGAGCGCTACTGGCGCGACGCGCGGCTCACCAAGATCTTCGAGGGCACGTCGGAAATCCAGCTCCGAATCATCTCCGACCGGCTCCTGAACGACAGGTGAACGCGTCAGTCGCTGCCATCTGGCGCCTGTGCGCCATGGCGCACACGGAGGATCACGACGTCCGACTCGCGGACCTGATACACAGTCACGTAGCGTGTCTTGGAGACCGCCAGCTCGCGGGTATCCGGATTACGTCCGGTTCGGCCGCTCATTGGAAAGTCACGAAGACGCTTGACGGCCGCGACGATGCGTTCAGCGACGCGCGCAGCGGCATCGGGGTCGTAGAGGGCTATGTATTCGCGAATACGAAGCACGTCTTCGTAAGCCTGCGGGCTCCACGTGGCTTTCACCGGGGCGGTGGTAGCTCGTCGGCTGTTCCCCAGCTCTTGAGCCAGGCCTCAACCACTTCGCCATCGACGAAGTCACCGTCAGCCACGCTCTGCATGGCCTGCCGGGTCAACTCTTCGTCCGCAGCGAGGCTTCGCATTTCGTCGAATGTCACGGGTGACAGCAGGACGCACACCGCCCTCCCCGCTTTCGTGAGCACCACCGGTTCCCGTGTGCTCGCGGCGAGCCGCACGAGTCGATCGAGGTCGGAGGCTGCCTCTTCAATCGGAACAATTCCCTCGGCGACGCGAATCTCTTTCACTATTTCACCTCTCGCTTACGACGCACCGGCGCTTGCTTCCCATTCTACCCGCCCGAGGCTCTGCCCATGAACACCGAGCAACTCACCGGCAACAACAACTACTTCGAGGACTTCAAGCCCGGCGACGTCTTCGAGCACGCGCGCTCGAAGACGATGACCGAGATGGACGGCGTCCTCATCACCAACCTCGTGATGAACACGGCCCAGGGCCATTTCAACGAGCACCAGATGAAGGGCACCCCCTTCGGCCAGCGGATCGTCTTCGGCGGCGTCACCGCCTCGCTCTGCATCGGCCTGGCCATGCAGGACACCGGCGAGAACGCCCTCGAGGAGCGCGCGATGGACAAGGTCCGCTTCCGCACGCCGGTCTTCCATGGTGACACGCTGACCGCGTTCAGCGAGGTGTTGGAGACCCGCGACACGGGTATGGCCGAGGGCGGCGAGGTCCGATTCCGGCACTGGGGCACGAACCAGGATGGCAAAGTCGTCTTCGAAGGCGAGCGCACTGTCCTCATCAAGAAGCGCTCCTACTGGGCGAAGGCCGGACGGTAGAGGTTTCCCCGCTGGACCGGACCGGCGCGCTGCCCAATAGTCCAACTCCATAACCACTTCGTCGCGGCCGTGGCGGGAGTTCCTTCGCGCGGTCCACACCAGGAGGCTCCACCATGCCCATGCGACTCCGCCGTTCCGAGCTGTCGACCCCCGGCAGCTCCGAGAAGATGCTCGAGCACGCCGCCGCCGGCGACGCCGACTACGTCTTCCTCGACCTTGAGGACGCCGTCGCACCCAGCGAGAAGGTCGCCTCGCGCGCGAAGGTCATCCACGCCCTGAATACGTACGACTGGGGCCGCAAGACCAAGGCCGTGCGCATCAACAACCTCCAGACCGAGTGGGCCTACGAGGATCTGATCCAGGTGGTGGAGGAGGCCGGCGAAAAGCTCGACGTCATCATCGTTCCCAAGGTGATGTCCGCCGAGGACGTCCGCTGGGTCGACACGCTTCTCAGCCAGATCGAAAAGAAGCGGCGCTGGACGCACCGCGTTGGCCTCGAGGTCCTCATCGAAGAGGTCGAGGCGATGATCAACGTCGACCAGATCGCGCGGGCGACGCCCAGGCTCGAGGCCATCATCTTCGGCCCCGGCGACTACTCGGCTTCGCAGGGTGTGCGCTCCGACGCGATCGGCGGCGTGAACGCCGACTACCCCGGCGACGTCTGGCAGTACCAGCGCAACCGCGTCGTCATCGCGGCGCGCGCCGCCGGCATCCAGGCGATCGACGGCCCGTTCCCAGATTTCAGCGACCTCGCCGGCTACCGGCGCGAATGCACCCGCGCCCAGCTGCTTGGCTTCACCGGCAAGTGGTGCATCCACCCGAGCCAGATCGCCACCGCGAACGAGATGTTCTCGCCGACCGAGGCGCAGGTGGCGCGGGCCCGAAAGCTCATCGCCGCCTACGCCGAAGCCGAGGCCCAGGGCCTGGGCGCCGTCGCAATCGACGGGACGATGGTCGACGCGGCCTCCGCGCGCATCATGCGCAACACCGTCGACCGGGCCGACCTCATCGGGATGTAGCCGCTCCCTGGCGATCCGGCGCAAAGGGAATCGCCCCGGGGGATTCCCCGGGGCGTTCGTTGTTGGCGGAGCCGCTCGGGACGGGAGGAGCATGCGCCCGTTCGGCGGAAGGCGATGACCGCGGGGCCGCCGCTGACGGCGAAGAGGCCCAGCATGGCAAAAGCGAAATTGGCTGCTGCCGCGGCGCCGCTACCGGTGCTTGGCGGGGCCGCGATGCTGGCGCTGCGCTCCGCGGCCGACCGCCAGGCCTGCCTGGCGCCCCGGTAAAGTGCTATCAACCCCGTGGGCGGAGTGATAAGGTTCATCAATCTGGTGGAATGATTTAGATCATGATCTTCCGTGGGCCGGGCTCCGCTAGGGTTCCGTTGTCGCGTGGGGCGTTCCCCGCTCCCGGCTGGAAGAACTGCAACGCCCGTCGCCGCCGCCGGGACACCTCCCGACACTGTGCCTCCGCTGTTGGCTCGCCGCGGCCGTACTTGTCCGCAGCGTTTGTCAATGCCCGGCGTACCCGTATAGTTGGGGCAAATAGCCCGATGCGAGGTGGCCGATGGCAGTCCACGCCCGGCCGGGGACGCTCACGATGAATCCGCGACACGAAGAGGAACGCCTCGTTCAAGCGCCGCGAAGCCACGCCGTCCCGGCGCTGAACGGCTTCGCGGATCCGGGGTTCAACGGCTCCGCGGCCCACCGGCGCGCCCCAGTAACCGAGCGCCAACGCGAGGACAACGTCGAGCGCACCTCGCGGCTCGTCGACGTGCTCCGCGCCTGCCCCCTGCTCTTCGGCATCAGCGACGACGATCTGGAGAAGATCGGAGCGGTTTGCAGTCTCGCCGCATTCCAACCGCAGGAGCAGATCTTCGCCGAGGGCGAGCCCTGCCGCGGCCTGTGGGTACTGGCCGAGGGCCGCGTGCGGCTCTATCACGCCGACGCCGAGGGCCGCCAGCATGTTGTGAGCTTCCGCGGCCAGCACGCGCCGCTCGACCTGGCGCCCGCGCTCGACGGCCGCGCCCATTCCGCCAGCGCCGTCGCGCTCGAGGCCTGCACCCTGGTCTTCGTCCCGCGTCCGACCCTGGTCACGCTGGGCCGCGACTATCCCATCACCATTCGAAACGTGGTCGACCAGCTCTGCGTAGAGCTGCGTCAGCGCGACATCGCCACGGCGATCGCCTCGTTGCGCGACGCCCGCGGCCGGATCTGCTGCACGCTCCTGATGCTCGCTCGCGAATATGGGCTGCAGATCCCGGGCGCCCTCCGGATCGACTACCGCCTGACCCGCCAGGACGTCGCCGACCGCTCGGCCGTCACGCTGGAGACGGCGATCCGCGTGCTTTCGGACCTGCAGCGCAAGGGGATCGTTCGCACGCAGGCGCAGGTCATCGACATCCTCGACCTCGCCGGTCTCCAGCATTCGAGCGATTGCGAGGAATGCGAACTCGACTGCTCGGTGTTCGCGCAGCCGCAGCCCCGCGTCATCACCCCCGCCTGAATCTGACGTAGCTGGCGAAGCCGCGCCCGCCTTCCGCCTCACGCCTTTCCGCTCGCGCCCAACCTGAATAAGCGTTCATTTATGACGGCGGTCATATCGATTTGCGCGGGTTCGCTGACACCATGCGGCCCATGCAAGCGACAACGAAGAGCCAGCAGGTCTACACCGGCACGAAGGACCTCTATCGGAAGAAGTGGACGTGGGACTCCGTCTTCTGGGGCACGCATTGCGTCGACTGCTATCCCGGTAACTGCCCGATGCGCGTCTACGTCAAGGACGGCCTTGTCTTCCGCGAGGAGCAGTCGGGCACGTTCGGGACGATCGAAGAAGGCGTGCCGGACTTCAACCCGATGGGCTGCCAGAAGGGCGCGTCGTGGAGCCAGTCGCTCTACGGGCCCGACCGCATCCTGTATCCACTGAAGCGGGTTGGCGAGCGTGGTGAGGGTAAATGGAACCGCGTGAGCTGGGACGACGCGCTCACGGACATCGCCGACCGGATGATCGACGCGATCCAGGAGCAGGGCCCGCAGAGCATCGTTCACGAAGGCACGCCGGAGATGGCCACGGTCATCCCGACCAACAAGTTCTTCAGCGTCATCGGCGGCCACGGGCTCGACCTGAACGGCTCGATCAACGACTTCTCGATCGGCCTCTACGAGACGTTCGGGCGGTTCAGCCCGGTTTCTTCCGCCGACGACTGGTTCAACTCGGAGATCGTGCTCATCTGGCACATGAACCCGGTCTACACGCGCATCCCGTTCTACCACTTCATCGCGGAGGCGCGGTACAACGGCGCCGAAGTCATCAACATCTCGCCCGACGTGAACCCGTCACACCTGCACGCCGACGTCCAGGTGTCGATCAACGGCGCGTCGGACCCGGCGTTCGGCCTGGCAATGGTCCAGGTCATGTTCGAAGAGAACCTGGCCCACTGGAAGTTCATCAAGGAGCAGACGGACCTCGGCTTCCTCGTTCGCACCGACAACTGGCACTACCTCCGTCAGACGGATGTGGAGGCGAAGGGCCGTGAGGATCAGATGTACCAGTGGGTCCCTGGCACGGGCCTGAAGCTGGCCGACCGTGGCAACATCTTCCTCAACGGCACGGAAATCGCCCTCGAGGGAAGCTACGAGGTCAAGCTGGCGAACGGCTCGACGGTCACCGTGCGCCCGGCCTGCGACATCCTGCGCCAGCAGCTCAACGAGCGCTTCACGCCCGAGAAGCAGCAGGCGATCACGGGCGTCCACCCGGACACCGTCCGGATGATCGCGCGCAAGGTCGCGACGAAGCGTACGAACATCATGCTTGGCTACAACGCCTGCAAGTTCTATCACGGCGACCTGATGGAACGCGCCCAGGCGCTTCTCCTCGCCGTCAGCGGCAACTGGGGAAAGAAGGGCACGGGCATCCGCTGCTGGGCTTCTGGCATGCACGACGGCGCGTTCATCGCCGTCAACAAGCCGGGCCCGGGCGCGGCGAACACCGAGATTGTCCTCTCCGGCCGCGACGCGATGATCGCCGCGATGAAGGCAACAGACCCAACGATGACCACCGAGATCGCCGTCAAGAAGATGGGCCAGATCTCGGCGATGACCCAGCGCAGCCGCTTCCGCCCCGGCCGCACCGGCGACGGAGACAGCGGCACCGGGTTCATGATGGACGGCACCTCCTCACCGCCGGCGTTCTGGTGGTACTGGCAGGCCGGCTACAAGGAGCGCTGGGAGCACGAAGGCTGGGGCGACACCTCGCTGCCGCGCACCTTCAAGGAGTACTTCGACGAGGCGATCACCAAGGGCTGGTGGCAGGGCATGGACCACCCCCGCCCGGAAGAAGAGCCCCGCGTCCTCATCGAGTGCGGCGGGAACATGCTGCGGCGCACGCGCGGAGGCAAGACGGCGCTCCTGCCGACGCTCTGGCCAAAGCTGAGCACGATCGTCAGCATCGACTTCCGCATGAGCCAGACCGGCCTCTACAGCGACTACGTCCTCCCGGCCGCTCAGCACTATGAGAAGATCGGCTTCCACATCCCGACGCCGCACCTGCTGAACCTGACGTTCAGCGACAAAGCGGCGGAACCCGCCGGCGAAGCCCGCAACGAATTCCAGATCTACTACGCCCTCACGAGGAAGATCGCCGAGCGCGCCGAAGCGCGTGGTCTCGTCGAGTACACCGACTCGAAGGGCGAGCAGCGCCAGTTCGCGAACCTGCCGGACGCTTACTCGATGAAGGGGTTCCTCCTTGACGAGGAGCGGCTCGCCGACGAGCAGATCCGCGACTCGGCGCTGGCGGGGACGCTGCCGATGGGCACAAACCTGCGGACGATGCGGGAGAAAGGCCACGTTCGCTTCATCGACTGGGGCCTCTCGCCCATGGCGCTCGCCCAGGCCTCGCCGATCAAGCCAAACGAGACGCACGTGCCGTTCCGCGACCACACGGAGCGCGGCCATCCGTTCCCGACGTATTCGCGCCGGGCGCAGTTCTACATTGACCACGACTGGTTCATCGAAGCGAACGAAGCCCTGCCGACGTACAAGCCGAATCCCAAGTTCGGTGGCAATTACCCGCTGGGCATGACCTCCGGTCACAACCGCTGGAGCATCCACACGATGAACCAGGGCAACTGGGTCATCCTTGGGACGCACCGCGGCGAGCCGGACGTCGTCGTCAATCCCGATGACGCCGCCGCCCGCGGCGTGAAGGACGGGGAGCTCATCCGCGTCTACAACGACGTGAGCTCGTTCAAGGTCAGGGCCCGCATCTCACCAACCGTGAAGCCGGGGCAGATCGTCTCGTACAACGGCTGGGCCGGGTTCCAGTACGACGACTGGAGCGGGGCGAACGAGATCGAGCCGGGAATGGTGAAGTGGATCGGCTTCGCCGGTGGCTATGGGCACCTGAGCCACCTCGGCGCGGAATGGCAGCCAGTGCCTGCCGATCGCTGGGTGCCATGTGATTTCGAGAAGGTAAGCGAGGTTCAGGCATGAAAGTCTCGACGATGAAAGGCGGGGCGGCGGATCTTGCCAGCCCCGGGTCGGCGGCGTGGAATTCCGTAGTCGGCGAGTCGGTATCGCTGGGCGCGATCCCGGCGGCGGCGCAGCCGACGGCGTACATCCGTGAGGCATGGGCGAAGCGTGCCTACGCTTCCACGTCCTCTGCCAAGGTGGCCGCGGTCTCGGACGGCGACCGACTGTATGTGCGGATCGAATGGCCAGACGACGCGAAGGCAAACGGGGAGTTCCCGGACGGGGCCGGGGTCGTCTTCCCTGGAGCCGCGAACAGTGCGGTGGAGACCCTGGGCAGCGCGAGCGCGCCGGTCGGGCTCTGGTGCTGGCAGGCGGGGCGGGACGAGGCGCTGGACATCGAGTCGCGCGGTCCCGGGGTGTTCCGCAGGCAGGCTGGGGACGGAGTCAAGGCGGCGGCGGCGCTTGCCGGCGGGAAGTGGACGGTAGTGCTCTCGGGACCGGCGGCGGCGGCGAAAGGCGGGAAGCTTGGGGTGGTGGTGTGGAACGGGTCGAACGAAGAGCGCGCCGGGCTGGGTGCGGTGAGCAAGTCATGGCTCGGGCTCGAGCAGGCGTAAGGAGGGGGATGAGATGACAGAGACAGCAGCGCACCAGATAGCGTGGGTATACGACCTGAACAAGTGCATCGGCTGCCAGACGTGCTCGGTGGCGTGCAAGGTGTTGTGGACGCGGGACGAAGGGGAGAAGCACGAGTGGTGGTGCTCGGTGAACACGCAGCCCGGTCTTGGCACGCCGAAGGGCTGGGAGACGATGGGCGGCGGCGCGGACCCGGAGACGGGGGCGCCGAAGGTAGGGCATCAGCCGACGCGGGAGGAGTTTGGGGGCGGCTTCGACTTCAACTACTACGAGGTGTTCTACGGCGGGACGGCGGGGAAGGCGCACCTGGAGCCGCAGGGGTCGCGGGAGAATCGCTGGGCGATGAACTGGGACGAGGACCAGGGGGCGGGGGAGTGGCCGAACTCGTACTACTTCTACCTGCCGCGGATGTGCAACCACTGCACGAACCCGGTGTGCGTGCAGGCGTGCGCGACGGGGGCGTTGAGCAAGCGGGAGGACGGGCTGGTGTTGCGGGACGAGGACGCGTGCCTGGGGGACCGCTTCTGCATGGAGGCGTGTCCGTACAAGAAGATCTACTTCAACTACGAGCGGCATGTGGCGCAGCAGTGCATCGGCTGTTTTCCGCGGATCGAGGCGGGGGTGGCGCCGGCGTGCGTGCGGCAGTGTCCTGGGCGGGCGGTGTTCGTTGGCTGGCTGGAGGACGAGACGAGTGCGGTAAGCCGGCTGGTGAACGAGTGGAAGGTGGCGTTGCCGCTGCACGGGGAGGCGGGGACGAAGCCGAACGTGTACTACGTGCCGCCGCTCAGTCCGTACCGGTTGAAGGAAGACATGAGCATCGACTACGAGCAGCCGCGGATCCCGCCGGAGTACCTGGAGTCGCTGTTTGGGCCGGAAGTGCATGGTGCTTTGGCGACGGTGAAGGGGGAGATGGAGAAGGTGCGGGAGGGAGGTTCGAGTGAGCTGATGAAGACGTTGATTGCGTACAAGTGGCAGGAGCTCTTGGGGCCGTTTACGCGGGACCCGGTGGAGCTGACGCCGAGCGCCGCCGGGTAGCCGCGGCCCACCGTGGCCGCACGACGCGGAGCCAGTTTGGTAAGGAGGGAGAGCCATGTTTGTCTACTCGTTGGCAGGGCTCAAGGTCGATGGGGAAGCGACGGAGGAGGTGGAGATTGCGGACAGCCCGATCACGGCGCGTCTTGGTGTGTACCAGGAGCTGGCGCGGTTGTTTGGGGGAGCGGACCGGGACAGTTACGAGGCGGCGGTGGAGGGGAGCTGGCCCGGGCGGCTGGCGAAGGACGCGAAGCTCTTGCCGTACGCGTTCGACTACGGCGCGGCGTCGGTCGACGCATCGGTGAGTGCGGAGGAGTTTCAGGCGGAGTACCTGCGGCTGTTCGAGGTTGGAGGTATCGGTGGGCCGCCGGCCCCGCTGTTTGGCGGGTGCTACGGCGGTGGGGACCGGATGAAGAAGATGGAGGACGTGGTGCGGTTCTACGAGTACTTCGGGCTGCACGCGTCGGCGGAGGACCCGCGGCCTCCGGACCATCTGTCGACGG
>JAKALX010000116.1 GCA_021823905.1 Chloroflexota bacterium
CGCTCGCCCCCCGCGGCCGGTAGCGGCCCGTCTCCCACTCGCTCACCGTCTGCTGGCGAACGCCCATCTCTCGCGCGAACGCGGCCTGCGACAGACCCCTCGCCTTCCGCAGCGCGGCCACTCGTTCGGCCGTCCAGTCGCGCCCTTCGCCCACGCACGGACTCTACACGGTTCCGTGTAATCTCACAACCGCTGGCTGTCGGGCCACTCCCACGCCTCAGTGAAAGAGCGCGCGGTAAGCGGGGCTGGCGAAGAAGTCGGCGAGCACCCGCCGGGCATGTGCCGGGATGGCGATCGCGGCAAGCTCGTCGGGGGCGAAGTAGCGCATCGCCTGGCCCTCGCGCACGTCGATCGCCTCCTCCGCGATGTCCGGATCCCCGAAATACACGTGGAACACGTCGGTCAGTGACGTCGGAAGGTCCGGGTCGCGCCGGTAGACGCGGTACAGCTGCAGCTCCTCCAGCACCACGCCCGTCTCCTCCTCGAACTCGCGGAAGGCGGCCGCGTCGGGCGCCTCGCCCGGGTGCACGAGCCCCCCGGGCAGCGACCACTGGTCCGGGTACCGCTCCGGCGGCAGGTCCGCGTCTCGCAACTGGAGGAGCACCCGCCCCCAGCGGTCCAGCGCCACCACGCCGGCGCCTGCGCGGTACGGCGCCTGCAGTGCCACCGTCCCGCGGTAGTGGTCGCTGGCCAGGAATCGCTCGACGATCTGCCGCGACACCGGGTTCATTCGCAGCTCCGCGATCTGCTCCGGCAGCCAGTACTGGAAGTCCAGCCCTTCGTTGACGGCCATCCGCTCACGCGGCACGACGTCGTCGGCGAAGAAGACGTGAAGGTCCGAAGACAGCTCCGGGTATTCCTCGCGAGAAACGACCGCGAAGAACCGCAGCCGCTCCAGCCGCGCGCCCGTCTCCTCCGCGAACTCGCGCAGCGCCGTTTCCCGCGGCGTCTCCTCGCCCTCGCTCCGGCCGCCCGGCG
Source organism: Chloroflexota bacterium (assembly GCA_021823905.1). GTDB lineage: Bacteria > Chloroflexota > Dehalococcoidia > Tepidiformales > Tepidiformaceae > JAKALX01. The sequence continues at coordinate 979 of JAKALX010000116.1, forward strand.
GCGCCCACCGCCCGACGCCTTCCGGCGGGACGTCGTCGTCGCGCTGCTGGAGAAGCACCGCGCCCCCCGGCGCGATCAGAAACACCACTGAACCCATGAGCACAGTAGAGAGTGACCGGCAGCCAGTGACAAGCGCCTCGCGCCTCGCGCCTTGCGCCTATCCCCTGAGCAACCGCCGCACGCCTCGCAGCAACACCCAGGCCGAGAACGTCCCGGCGACGATGAGCGGCACGACCGGCGGCGGAACCCGGTGAAAGACGGCCGATCCGTCGCGCACCTCGATGAACCCGACCGGCGAGGCGATCACCCCGCCCCCGCCGCCCGAGCCTTCGCCCGTGTCCACGCCGCCGCCCGTCTTCGATCCCGAGCCGGCGCCGCCGCCGAAGCCCCAGCGCATCGCCGCCACCGGAATGACGGTGACCCCCGAACGGACCACCGCTTCGCCGAAGACCGCGCTCGCGGACGCCTTCGCTCCCAGCCGGCCCGCGAGCGTATCGAGGACGCGGTTGCTGCCCCCCGTCGCCGCCTCCTCGGCTTCGCGGATGACCCTGCTGATGTCTTCGTCCATGGGGCGCCTCCTCTGCGCGTTGTTCCCACCACTGTCGCGCGGCGGATCCGGCCTGGCAATCACCCTTCGTCCGTCCAGCGCGGTCCCCACGCCCGTTCGCGAACGAGCCGCGGCACGCTCTACCATTGCCCAATGGCCGGACGTCCCCTCGCCGCGATCCTCACCCTCGGCTGCAAGCTCAACCTTGCCGACAGCGAGGAGATCGCGCGCGGCCTGCGCGCGGCTGGCTACGACGTCATTGACCACGTCTGCGAGGCGGACGCCTTCGTTGTCAATACCTGCTCCGTCACCCACGTCGCCGACCAGAAGTCCCGCCGCCTGATCCGCTCCGTCCGCCGCCTGTCGCCCCACGCGGCCGTCGCCGTTACGGGCTGCTTCCCGCAGTCCGCCGGCGAAGACGCAGCCCTGGCCCTCGGCGCGGACCTCGTCGTCGGCACCCGCGACGCCGGCAAGTCCCGGCTCGTCGAGTTCATGCTCGGCAGGCTCGCCACCGCGGCCCCTCTGTCCCATGAGGCGGCCCCAGCTCCGCGGCTCCACACGCGCGCCTTCGTGAAGGCTCAGGAAGGCTGCAACGACGTTTGCGCCTTCTGCGTCGTCCCCCAGACGCGCGGCCGCGAGGAATCCCGCCCGGTCGTCCAGGTGGTGGCCGAGGTCGAACGAGCCGTTGAAACCGGCGCGCGCGAGGTCGTGATCACCGGCACCCAGCTTGGCGCCTGGGGACGTGACCTCGATCCGCCGCGCCAACCCCATCACCTGATCGCCGGACTCCTCGAACGCACCGACGTCCCTCGCCTCCGCTTTAGCTCGCTCCAGCCCCAGGACATCACTCCCGAGCTGCTCGGGCTCTGGGCTGACCCCCGGCTGATGCCCCACTTCCACCTCGCCCTCCAGTCCGGCAGCCAGCGGGTCCTCGAAACCATGCGCCGACGCTATTCCCGCCGCGACTTTCTGGAGGCCACGGAGCGGATCAATGCCGCCATCCCGGGCGCGGCCATCACGACCGACGTGATCGCCGGCTTCCCTGGTGAGACCGAAGAGGAGTTCGAGGACACGCTTGCCCTCTGCCGCGAAGTCGGCTTCGCCCGGTTGCACTGCTTCCCCTACTCTTCGCGGAACCGCACCCTCGCCGCCCGTCTTCCCGGCCAGCTCCCCGACGCCACCCGTAAAGCTCGCATGGAGCGCCTGCTTGCGCTCGGCGACGAGCTCTCGGCGGCGTTCCGCCAGCGCTTCCGCGCGACCGTGCGCCCCGTGCTCTGGGAGGGCGAGCGGACGTTCGCCGGCGAACGCCTCTGGCAGGGGCATACCGACAACTACCTGACCGTGTATATGTCCGGTAAGAATCTCCACAACCATCTGACCCCCGTCTTGATCGGCGAGGTGTACCATGATGGTGTCCGGGGAAACCTCCCCGGGGAGGCAGTATGAACGGACTGCGGCGTGCCCTTCTCATCGTCTACAGCCTGCTCTTGATCGCCGCCGCCGGCGGTCTCATAGCGCTCGCCTGGACCCAGGACAAGAAGCTCGACCTCACCGCCCGGAGCTTCAACCTCCAGGCGATGGTCTCGAGCAGCGACAACGCAAGGTACGCGGCGACCGCCGTCTTCGGCGCGGTCGCCCTGGTCGGGTTGATCACGCTCATGGTCGCCGTCCTGCGCGAAGGCGGCGGGACCAGCAAGGGCGCCCTGCGCATGCGCCAGGCCGACGGCGGCACCGTCGAGGTCACGGCGGTCGCGATCGAGAACCTCCTTCGCGACGAGCTCGAGCGCCTGCCCGAGGTTCGCCGGGTCGTTCCAAGGGTTCGCCTCAATGCGGGCGCCGTCGACACCTTCCTCGACGCCACAATCGAACCCAGCGCGAGCATTGCCCACGTCACCACAGTGCTCGGCCAGGGCGTCGCCGGCGTTCTGCGCGACCAGGTTGGCGTCACCAACATCCGCCGCCCGAACGTGCGCATCAGCTACGAAGAGGTGAACGCCCGGCCGGGCGCTTCGGCGCCGCGTGCGAAGCCCCAGGCGTCTGCGCCGCCGCCTGAGCCGCCGCTGCCCGCGCCGCCCGCCCACGCGGTCGCCTCGACGCCGCCACGCGGGGAGGACGGCGGCGCTGCCCATGAGTGAAGCTCCCGCGCCGCCTTCGGCCGATGATCTGCCCCGTGTCCTCGAGGCCCTCCTCTTCGTTGCCGAGGAGCCCCAGCCCGTGAGCGCCCTCGCCGCCGCGACCGGCGTGACTGACGGCGCCGTGCGCAAAGCGCTCGAACGCCTGGCCCGCGATTGCGAGTCGCGCGGCGTCCGCCTGATGGAAGACGGCCAGCGGTTCCAGCTCGTCAGCGCGCCCGACTGCGCCCCCTACGTCGAGCAGCTGCTCGGGAACGCCGCCGCCACCCGTCTCTCTCGCGCCGCCCTCGAGACGCTCACGATCGTCGCCTACCGCCAGCCCTGTAGCCGCGCCGAGATCGAAGCGCTCCGGGGCGTCAACAGCGACAAGCTCGTCACCATGCTCGAGCAGCGCGGTCTCGTAGACCTCGCCGGGATCGGCGACGGCCCCGGCCGGCCGAAGCTCTATCGCACGACGATGAAGTTCCTCGAGCACTTCGGCATCGGCAGCCCGCGCGAGCTGCCGCCGCTCCCCGGCGTCGAAGAGCCCCTCGCCGAAGCCGAAATCTAGCGTGACCGTCGCCGTCGTTCGAATCCGCCTGCGCCTCCCCTCCCGCACGCTCAAGGAGAAGCGCGCGATCGTGAAGTCCGTCGCCGAGCGGCTGCGTCAGCGCTTCAACGCCTCGGTCGCCGAGGTCGACGAACTGGACAGCCCCGGGATGGCCGTCGTCGCCGCCGCCTGCCTCTCGAACAACGGCCGCCACGCGGACGAGCAGGCCCAGGCGATTGTCGCGGCTGTCAGCGCCTGGCGCCTCGACGCCGAGCTGCTCGACGTCGAGACCGAGCTGTTCACCCTGTAGGCCGGCCCGGCTGAACGAGGAAGGCCGCCCGGTGGGCGGCCTCTCCTGAGTTGCGAAACGCTTGCGTTCAGTTGGCGGTCGCGGCGATCGTCCAGGTGAGCGAGCTACCGGGCGTGATCGCGACCCAGTAGATCAGCCCGTGCGTGAACGTCGTGAAGTCGTTCGCGCCCGGAGTGCTCGCGCCGGCCGGGAACCACGCTTTGTAGGCCTGGATGCTTGCGTTCCACCAGAGGATCTCCGTCACGCGGCTCAGGATGCTGTTGAGCTGCGTGTTCGTCGAAGAGCCCGAAAGCGCCGTCCCGATGTCCGTCCCGCTCGCGCCGTTCCAGACGAACAGCGTCCACGTCGCGTAAAGCGTGTATGAGGTCGTCGCTGCCGCCGTGTTGGTGAAGTTGTCCGCCGTCGTGTTCGTGCTCGATCCAGCGGCGTTCGTCACGATGACGTCCACCGTCCCGGTGCCAAGCCCCGCCGGGACCGTCGCCGAGATCTGCGTGTCGCTGCTCACCGTGAACGTCGCGGCCACGCCCCCGAACCGTACGTACAGCGCGCCCGTGAAGCCGCTGCCCGTGATGATCACGCTCGTGCCCGCCGTCCCGCTCGACGGCGAGACGCCCGAAACCGTCGGCACACCCGTACCCGTGAAGGTGAAATTGTCGTTGACCGTGTTCGGGCTGCTCCCCGCCAGCGTCGTCACGATGACGTCGAACGTCCCGGCCGAGTGCGCTGGCGAGATCGCCTGGATCGTGTTCACGTCCTGCACCGTGTAGCTCACGGCTGCGGTGCCCCCGAACGTCACCGACTGCACATTCGTGAAGTTCGCCCCCGAGATCACCACATATGTCAGCGGCGAGCCCGAAGCCGGCCCCGAGTTCGGTGTGACGGAATAGACGGCCGGAAGCACGCCGATGCCATAGGTGAACGACACTCCCGTGGGCAGCCCGTTCACGTAGACCGTGTAGGTGCCGACGGTGGGATGGGCGCCCGTTGTGCACGTCACGTAGAAGTACGTCGGGACCACCGAGTAGCAGGAAACGCCGTCAATCGTGACCGTTGTCACGCCGCCGAGGTTCGTGCCCGTGAGCTGGATTGGTGTTCCGCCGAGGGTCGAGCCGCTGATCGGCGTGATCCCCGTCACGTTCGTGTAGCCGGTTCCATAGGTGAACGTCACACCGCTGGCCGCGAAGTTCACAACTACGGCGTACGTACCAGAACCTGGGTGGGCGCCCGTCGTGCAGGTGACGTAGGAGTAGGTCGCGACGATCGAGTAACAGGAGACGCCGTCAATCGTGACGCTCGACACGAGATTCAGGTTCGTGCCGGTCAACTGGATCGAGGTGCCGCCCGTCGTCGGGCCGCTCGGCGGGTTGATGCTCGCGACGGAGATGACCGCCGACGTGTAGGTGAACTTGTCCTGCAACGTCGCCGGGCTCGTCGCCGACCCGTTGTTCACAAGGATGTCCACGGTCCCTGCCCCGGTCGGCGCGACGGCTGTGATGGACGTGTTGCTCCAGACCGTGCAGGACGTCGCGGGGGTGCCGCCGAACGTCACGCCCGTTGGACAGGTTGTTCCCGTGAAGTTTGTTCCGATTAGCGTGACCGATTGCCCGATGGGTCCGGAAGCGGGCGAGACACTCGTAACCGTGGGACCGTTCGTCACCACGAAGCGGTCATTCACGGAAGTCGGGCTTGGGCTGCCATTATTCACGACGATGTCGTACGTGTTCCCAATCGTGAGCCCGCCAGGCACCGTGACCGTCAGTTGCCCCGAGTTCACGAACGTCTTGGTCGCAGCCGTCGTTGGCGTGCCGACGAACGCGACGGTCGAGCCGCCCGTGAAGTTCGTCCCGAGCACCGTGACCGACGTGCCCATCGGCCCGCTCGCTGGCGAGACGCTGGTCACCGTGGGACTCCCCACGCTAACGATCGTGACCGTCACAACCGCTGAGGCGCCGCCGTTGATTGTGCCGCCGTCACTAACCGAATACGAGGTCGCGCACGGAAGCGAGAAGGTTACGGTGAATGTGTTCCCGACTGTTGCGCCCGGAAGGGCGGTCACGTTCAGCGTTCTTGGCGACGCGCTCATAGTCAGGTTGCCGAAGAAGGGGAGCGAGACGTCAGCAGGGTTGCCGGCGGCAGAGTAGCAGACGTCCGGCGGTCGAGCGGTGACTCCGTCAGTCGTCCCGTTCGTGACGGCGGAGTACGAGACTTGGATGCCCACTGTCCCGCCGGGCACCACGGAGTAACTGGTGGGGACGGTGTAGGTGCCAGACCCTGCTGTGCCCGCGGCTAAGGCCGGCCTCGTGCCCACCCCGATCGCTGCGCTGACCGCGACAACCGCCAGGAACACAAGAACAAGCGATGGCCGCCGTGCGGCTCCCAGAGTTTGCGTATTCATCACGAAAGCATTTCCTCCCGCTTCAGGGGCGCCCCGACAAACGCCAACAATGCCCCGCCACAGGGCCTCGCTGCTCACAATACTCCCTCTGTAAACAGTATGCTAACGAATTATGTCTCAAATGTGCGACGAATTCGTGACGTGGATGGCTTGAAATCCGTGGAACGCGGCCCACGCCGCCCTCGCTGCTCCCCCCGATTCGCAGCGGCGTCTCACTGCGAATCATTCTTCTCACTGAGAAGTGCTCTGCTCACTGTGCTACGATGAACCCATGACACCGCTCCCTCGCCGGCACGTCACCCGTATCGGCAAACGCAACCAGGTGACCATCCCCGCGGCCATGCTCCGCAAACTCGGCCTCGCCCCCGGCGAGCAGGTCGAAATCACCGTTGACGAGGATGGCCGGCTCGCCGTGGCGAAGGTCGAAGACCCCTTCGAGCGCCTCCGACGGCTCCGGGAAAGCCTTGCTCTCCCTGCAACCTCGAACGACCAGCTGGTCGAGATCGTCCACGAGGCCCGCCGCGAACATGCGGTGGCGGCCGCCCGCAAGTATCAGCGGACCATAAGCGAGCACGATGAACGCCGTCGTTGACGCGAGCGTCTTGCTGCGGCTCTTGCTTCCTGGTGATCCAGCGCGGGTGGCCGCCGTCGAGGCATGTGTCAGGGCATCCGAGCGCGGCGGGCCGACGCTTGTCGTTCCGCCAACGACGGTCAGCGAAATCACCTACGTCCTTCGCGGTCCGCGGCTTGCGCTGGGGCGGGCGGAGACGGCCGAGGCGGTGCGCTTCCTTCGCGCCCTTCCCCTTCGCTTTCTCGATGACGACGTCGTCGACCACGCCGTGGCACTCTACGACGCGGTTCACGACGACTGGGACGATTGCATGGCGGCGGCGTACTCCGTTCTGCGAGCGGATGGCGAACTTCTCGCGTACGATCGGGACTTCGACCGCATCCCCGGCATCAGACGATTCGAGCCCCCGTTGGTGACTTCGTGACCGATCCCGAACCCCTCCACTACGCCGCCTTCTGCGCCTTCTTGAAGATGACCCTCGACTCGAAGCAGCACGGCGGCGTTGTCAACCTCTGCACCCACGTCATTCGCGACGGCATGCAGTGCGTCGGCCCCTTCCTCGACGACCACGAGACAAGTTGCGGTATCTGGGAGCTCAGGCCTGGCACGAACCCCTCGCCGCTCGGCGAGAGCCGGCCCTCCCTCTCTCGCGTCTACGCCGCCCAGCAGCGCCCTCGCCCGCGCGAGTAGACCGCTCGTCCTTCTTCGCCTTCAACCTGGCTCGAAGCGCGGTTGTTTCCCGACTCGCTCCCCTCTCCCGCTGGGCGGGAGAGGGGAGCGAGGGTGAGGGCTACTGCTTCGGCGCCGTCGGTGGCTGCGGATTGACCACACCCGCGCCGAGCGTGCCGGGGAACACAGCCGCCAGCGTGTCGAGCGTCCATCCGCCCTCGCGGTAGATCGTCCGCTCGCGCTGGGGCTGGCTCATGAGGCTGATCTCGTTCCCGCCGACGATGAAATCGCGGCCGTTGATGTTCGCCGCGGCATCGGTGCACAGGTACACCACCAGCGGCGCGATCAGCTCCGGCGCCATCTGCGAGATCGCTCCAACCGCGTCTCCGACGCCGGTGTTCTCAACCGGATTCCCGGCTGCCGCTGTCTGCTGCCGCCGAACCCGGGCAGCCTCCATCTCCGGGCTCAACGTCAGGCGCGTCGCCGCTCGCGGCCGGATCGCGTTCGCCGTAACCCCATAGCGGCCCAGGTCCAGCGCGAGCGTCCTCGTCAGCCCGACGATTCCCTCTTTCGCTGCAGAATAGTTCGCCTGCCCCATGTTCCCCAGGCCGGATTCCGACGACGTGCTCACAATCCGCCCGCTGCGTTGCTGCCGGAACACCATCGCCGCGTGCTTCGTGATCGTGAAGTGGCCCTTGAGGTGAACCGCGATAACCGCGTCCCACTCCTCTTCGGTCATGTTGAAGACCATCTTGTCGCGAAGGATCCCCGCGTTGTTGACGAGGATGTCCAGGCGGCCCCATGTGTCGAGCGCCTGCTTCACCATCGCCTCGCCGTCCGCCATCGAGGCGACGTTGCCGTAGTTCGCCGCCGCGTCTCCGCCCATCTTCTTGATCTCGCGAACCACCTCGTCTGCCGGCGACCTGTCCCCGCCGTCCCCGGCGGCGCTCCCGCCAAAGTCGTTGACGATGACGCGCGCGCCCTGCTCGGCGAGCAGTAGCGCTTCCCCGCGGCCGATCCCCCGGCCCGCGCCGGTAACGATCGCGACCTTTCCTTCGAGCCTGCCGGCCATCCCTGTCTCCTGATTCGTTGTGCGCCCCGCGAGCGCCCATTGGCTGTCGGGGCGGAGCGAACGCACTCTAGCACCCACCCCGCTGCGCGCGCTACGAACCTCGGCGGCAATCGCAAATCGACAATCGCCAATCGTCAATCGACAATCCCCTCGGTGCCAACTCTCCTCGCCTTCATCCCCCACCCGGACGACGAGTCCTACTCCTTCGCCGGGACCGTCGCCCTCGCGGCACGCGCTGGATGGGCGTGCCTCATTCAGTGCGCTTCCTCCGGCGAGGCAGGTGAGCGCTACGACGGCGGCCCGCAGGGGACGGACGCGCTCGCGAGGGCCCGCGAAGGCGAGCTCGCCCGGTCGTGCCGGGTGCTCGGCGCCGAACCTCCCACCCTCTGGCATCTGCCCGATGGCGGCGTCAGCGCTTGCGAGTCCCAGGCGCCGCGGGTCGCCGCTGCCATCCGCTCGGT
>JAKALX010000117.1 GCA_021823905.1 Chloroflexota bacterium
CCGTGATCTGAGCGATGCCGCGCGGCACCTGTTCGAGCCGCGTCGCGATCGTCCGCCAGTCCTCGATGGTCGCCCGCGGCATCACGTCGAACACGCGGCGAAGCGCGGCCGCCGGGCTGCCGAGCGACCCGGTCACCCGGAAGTGCTCGCCCGCGTCGTACAGCTCCAGCCGGAGATCAAGGTGTTCGAGCAGCGCTTCCTTCGCGATTCGATCGCGGTCCGACTCCGGTGCGAGCGCAACGAGCTCCGCCCGAACTCGCCGGCGCAGGGCGGCGATGCCGTCGTGCCCTTCCGGAGAAAAGTCAGTCACCCCGTCGTCGTGGCCGGAGACGCCCGACGCCGTCGCAAGGATCGGGTCCAGATCCGCCAGCTCCTCGACGTACCGATCAGACAGCTCGTAGATGGCTGACACCTGGCGGCTCCGGTGTGCAAAGCGCACGAACCGAGATTATGGTCGCCTCGCGCCGCTTCCCGCCACCGGGCCTAACGCCAGGCCAGCCCGGCCGAGCGGCGCTCGAAGTCCGCAAGGATCGCGGCGTTGCCGCAGGCAACCCCCTTGTCCCGGACGGTCGCGGGCCCGCCATCTCGGCTCCGGCACTCGCCCCCGGCTTCGGACACCAGCAGCAGGCCGGCCGCCGAGTCCCACGGCTGCAGGTCGGAGTGCACGAAGATGTCCCATTTGCCCGCCGCGACGAAGGCGAAGCCCAGCGCCGCGGAGCCGGAGATGCGAAGCGTCTGCATTCCCGGCCAGAGACGAAGCGCGAGCTCCAGTTGCCGGCGGCCGCGGTCCGCGTCGTACCCCATGTCGAGGGCAACGACCGAATCCTCGAGCCGTTCGTGTGTCGCGACCGCGATCCGCTCGCTATTGCAGAAAGCCCCCTCGCCGCGCACCGCCGTGAACTCCCAGTCCGCGATCGGGTGCAGGGTCAGGGCGAGCTGCGGCTCGTTCGCGAAACAGAGGGCGATGGTGAACGCGATGTGCGGAACGCCCTGGGAGAAGTTCTTCGTCCCGTCGACCGGATCGACGACCCACATCCAGCCGTCCGACCGGGTGGCTGCCGCCATTTCCTCGCTCAAGATCGCGTGGCCGGGAAAGGCCGACCGAAGGATCTCGGTCACGGCGCGCTCCACCGCCAGGTCCGTTTCCGTGAGGACGTTCCCGCGGCCCTTCGTTTCCGAAACCCCGACGCGCCCGAAGCCGTCGCGAATGATCCGGCGGGCTTCGGCGCCGCACGCTCGCGCCACCTCGAGGGCGCTCGCGCCGCTCGCCGAGACAGGCAACTCCATCAACCCTGCCTCTTGCGGAGCTCGCGCGCGCGCGGCGCCTGTGCCTCCGACCAACGGTCTTTCGCGACCAGGTTGGCCAGCGGAATGCGCTCCTGCGGCGCCGTCTCCTTCGCCTGGAGGTCCGGGGGCAGCGATTCGACAGGGCCGGGATAGCCGATCGCTACCACCGCCGCCACGCGGATGTTCTCGGGCACGCCGAGTGCGGCACGGGCGGCGGGCTCGTCGAACCCGGCCATCGGGTGCGCGGTCAGCCCCAGCGCGGTCGCCTGCGCGAGCAGGCTGCCCGTCGCGATCCCCACGTTGAACGCCCAGAACTCGCGAAAGGTCCCGTCGCTGTTCGGCTGCGCTGGCGAGTGCTCCGGGTTCGCGAGAAGGGCGAAAAGCAGCGGCGCCGCCGGCGCCCAGCTCCTGTTCCCTTCCGACAGCGCGGCGGCGAGCTTCGAGTGGGCCACCGCGCTCTCTGCGACCACTATCCGCGCCGGCTGCGTGTTTCCGTGGCTCGGCGCGATCGACACCGCCTGCCAGAGAAGTTCCTGGACCTCGGGCGGTACGGGCCGGGAGTCGAACGCGCGCAGTGCGCGCCGCTGGCTGAGCGCGGGAAGAAGCGCGGGCATGGGGGCGCCTCCGGTGTGGTGTGCGTCCATCTTGCAGCCTCGCCCTACAATCGCGCGATGGTGCTGCTCGCCGGGCTCGATCTCGCCTGGACCGCGACGCACGAAACGGGCGTCTGCCTCATCGAGCACGATGGCTTCACGACACGCCTGCTGCGGCTCGACGCCGTCGTCCTTTCGCCTGCGGAGTTCGCGGCGATGCTTGGCATTCACGGACCGGTGGTGGCCGCGATCGACGCACCGCTGATCGTTGGCCCCGCGCGGACTGCCGAGCGCCAGCTCGGGACCGTCTACGGGCGATTCAAGGCGAGCGCCCACTCAGCGAATCGTGCGCTGTTGGAATCGACGGGACGCATGGCCGGTCCAAGGCTGGCCGGGGAGTTGCTGGGTCTCGGGTTTGAACTTGATCCGCGAGCACTTCCACCGGGGTCGCCGCGACGGCACGCGCTGGAGGTCTACCCCCACGCCGCCCACGTCGCCCTCTTTGGTCTGCGCGAGCGCATCCCCTACAAGCGCAAGCGCGGCCGGAGCGTGGCGTTCGTTCGGTCGCAGCTCTGTTGCTACCAGCAGCTGCTCGCCGGGCTGGTGGCCGAGACAATGCCGGTCCTGGCCGCCGAACCTCGCCTCCAGGCCGTGCTCGGCCCTGCCGCCACGGCGGCCGGAGGGACGGCGCTCAAGCGGCTCGAAGATCAGCTCGACGCGGTGACCTGCGCCCTGGTGGCGTTCCTCGCCTGGCGCGACGGCGGCGATCGCCTGGAGCTTTTCGGCGACGTGACGCAGGGGCATATCGCCGTGCCGCGCCGGGCTACATCCGGTCGGGCGCCGTCATCCCCATGATCCCCAGCACTCGCGCCAGCGCAATCTTCGCGGCCAGGACCAGCCGCAGCCTCGCCTTCGTGAGCGCTTCGTCCTCGGTGATCACCTTCAACGACGGGTCGCTCTGCTGCTTGAACGCATCGTTGAACGCGTGGAAGGCCGTCGCCAGCGACATCGCGTAGTGGGGAAGATGCTGCGGCTCGAAGGTGGTAGCCACGGTTTCTATGACGTCCGAGAGGCGCATCATCTCGCGGATGAGGGCCAGCTCCTGGGGTTGCGTCAGCCGCGAAACATCGCCGTCCTCGGCCGACAGCCGTTGTTCGCGCGCCCGTTCGAGCATGCTGGCCAGCCGGGCGTGCGCATACTGAACATAAAACACTGGGTTTTCGCTCGATTGCTTGACCGCCAGGTCGAGGTCGAACTCCATCTGCGCCCCCGGCGAGCGCAGGAGGAAGAAGAACCGGGCGGCGTCCTTGCCCACCTCTTCGATCAACTCGTCGAGCGTAATGATCTCGCCGCCGCGTTTCGAAAGCCGCACAACCTCGCCGCCGCGCTTGAGCACCACGAGTTGATAGAGGAGCACCTGCAGGTTCTCCGGGTTTCCGCCAATCGCGCCGGTCGCGGTCTTCAGGCGCGAGACATGGCCATGGTGGTCGGCGCCCCAGACGTCAATGACCAGGCTGAAGCCACGACGAACGAACTTGTCATAATGATAGGCGATGTCACTGGCGTAGTACGTCGGCCTGCCATCGGAGCGGATGACGACATTGTCCTTGTCTTCGCCGAGCTCGCTGGACGTAAACCAGGTCGCGCCCTCCCGGTCCGCCAGGTGACCCCGCTCGCGCAGAAGCGCCATCACCTCCTGGAACGCTCCGCCGGCGTCGTAGAGCGACTTCTCGTTGTACCACTGGTCATAATGCACACCGAACGCGCCCAGGGTCTCGCGGATTCGGTCGACCATTAGCCGGATCCCAAGCTGTCCAAGCGCCGCTGGTGCGGCCTCGCCCGGCGGGCTTAGATACGTGTCCCCCGCTTCGCGCTTGATCTCGCCCGCAAGCTCGACCATGTACTCGCCGGGATACCCGTCCGCCGGGATCGGCACGTCCCGCCCGAAGAGCTGCTGGTAGCGCGCGTAGAGCGTGTCCGAGAACGTGTCCGTCTGAGTCCCGGCGTCATTCACATAATATTCGCGCTCGACGTCGTAACCGGCCGCGGCCAGCGCGGACGCGAGCGCGTCGCCGATCGCCGCCCCGCGTCCGTTGCCGACGTGGAGCGGCCCCGTCGGGTTCGCGCTGACGAACTCCACCTGCGCTTTCTTGCCGCGCCCGAGTGCAAGATCGGCATACGACGCGCCGCTCGCGATAACCTCTTCGATCTGCCGCTGAAGAAACGCCGCCGAGAGCCTGAGGTTGATGAAGCCCGGCGGAGCCACGGTCGGCGGGTCGATCGACGGATCGGCCGGGACATGCGCGGCGATCGCCCGGGCGATCTCCAGCGGTGGCTTCATCGCCGCCCGTGCAAGCCGCAACGGCAGCGTGCTCGCGAAGTCGCCGTTCGCCGCGTCTTTCGGCCGCTCCAGTGGCGCCTCGGGAAGCGCGACGTCCGGCAGATCACCGGCGGCGACGGCGTCCCGGACAGCGGCGTTGACGAGCGACTCGAGATGCTGGCGAATGTCCCGCGCGTTTGCCATAGGGCACTCAGAGTAGAGGGTCGCCACGAATCAGAGAAGCGCTACCTGCCCCGGCGCACCGCGTGCTGGATGTCGCGTTGGATGTCGCGCTCCTTGATCTTCTCCCGCTTGTCGTAGCGTTTCAGGCCACGGCCAACGCCCAGCTCGACTTTCGCTCTCCCCCGCTTGAAGTACATGGAAAGCGGAATGAGCGTCAGGCCGCGCTCGCCGAGGAGCTCCACAATCCGGCGGAGCTCCTTCCGGTGCAGCAGCAGCTTGCGGTCGCGCGTGGGGTTGTGCTGCGAATAACCGGCATTCAGGTAAGGGGCGATATTGACGTCCTGTAGCCAGAGCTCGCCGTCCTTGATCCGCGCGTACGCGCCCTGGAGCTGCACCTTGTGATCGCGCACCGACTTGATCTCGGAGCCGGTCAGCACGATCCCCGCCTCGAACCGCTGGAGGATCTCGTAGTCGTGGCGCGCCCGCCGGTTCTGGGCGATGGTGGAAGTCGTTTCGCTCATGGTTCACGTACGAAAGCGGCCCCGCCACGCGTGTGCGACGGGGCCGCTTTCCCTCGTGCCAGTGTACCTCGGACTCAGTTCCCGCGCAGGATGTCGATCGCCTTGAAGACCTGGATATCGCCCTGGCCGATGTAGTCGTCGTTGGTCATGGGCAGCTCGATGTCGGGCTTCACGCCCACGCCTTCTATCTGGTCGCCGTTGGGTGTGAACCAGCGACCGACCGAGATGTAGAGGGCGCCACAAGCGTTCGGGGTCGGGTCGCCGCACTTGGTCAGTGGCTCGAGCTGGTTGACGGTCCCCTTGCCGAAACTGCGGGTGCCGACGATCTTCGCCCGCCCGTTGTCGTGCAGCGCCCCGGCCAGCACCTCGGCGCCGCTCGCGCTCCCCTGGTCTTGCAGGATCACAATTGGAATGGTGGTCGCGAGGCCGCCGGGCTTCGCGGTCCACGTCGTGGTCTTCCCGCCGGCGTCCTTTTCCGAGAGGATCGTGCCCTTGTCCAGGAACTCGTCCGCCACGTGCACCGTCGCCGAGAGAAGACCGCCCGGATTCCCCCTGAGGTCGAGGATCAGGCCCTTGTAGCTCTTGTTCGCGGCGATCGCCTTGAGCTGCGTCTGCAGCTCGCTCTCCGTCTTCTCGTGGAACTGGGAGATGTTGAGGTAGGCGATGTCGCTCGCTTCCTTGCCGTTTCGGTCGACGAGCTTCTTGCCGCTTTCTCCGGGGATCACTTCAAGCCGGGGCTCCGTGAACACGCTCTGGATGTCGATTTCGCCCCGTGTCACCTTCAGCGTCTCCGTCGTGCCGTCGGTGTGCTTGACCTTCAGCGCGACGGTGGTTCCCTTGACGCCCCGGATGTGCTGAACCGCCTGCGTGCTGTTCCAGCCGTCGGTCCGCTCGCCGTCGACTTCGAGAATGATGTCGCCCGCCTTGATTCCCGCCGCCTCGGCCGGCGAATCACGGAACGGAGCGACTATCTGCACCGCGCCGGCCTTGTCCGACACGCTCGCGCCGATGCCCTGGTAGGTAGCGTTCAGGTCGAGCGCCCCGCGCTTCAGGTCGTCCGCCGTGAGATACGCCGTGTGCGAGTCGTTCAGCGACTGGAGGACGCCGTTGATCGCGGCCGATCGGAAGGCGTCGGGATTGATCGCGGCTTTGTCGACATAATTGTTCTTCAGCAGGTCGTAGATCTCGCTCAAGACAGCGGCGCCAACCGCGTCCTTCCCGTTCGTAGAGGACACGGAAGCGGAGGCGGCGCCCTGCGTGCCGTTCGAATCGCCGCCGCGCAGCGTCTTGACTCCCCATCCGAGCCCAAAAGCGAGCGTCACGATAGCGAGCAGGAGGAAGACGAGAACCGCCGCACGGGCCGAGCGCTCGGCAAGGCTCGGCTGAGGCTGTTCGCGGGGAATGTCCATGTGTGGGACGCACGCCTTTCCCGGACAGCGTGCCGGGGGGATGCTCCGAGTGTACGAGCCCCCCATCTGGCCTTCAATTTTCCCGATTACCCGCCGTTTACGGCCTCCGTTCAGGCGGGCGGAAAGAACCCGATCTCCCCCGGCGCCAGGAGTTCCAGTGGTGCGCCCCGTTCGGCCCCCCAACGAATGACATAATTTCCAATCGGATCGCCAAACGAAGCCGAGACGCCGTCCACCGGAATCCGCCCCGAGACGAGAAACCACCGCCCATCCGGCGACCAGAACCGGTGGGACACGGTGTACTGATCGAAGAAGCCGATCGCAGAACGGTAGTCCTGGGAGGGAACCACGGCCTCCGTCGCCCCGGCCATTGTGCCTTCCGCCAGCAGGCAATGGAGCGCGTAGCGCCCGTCGCCCGTCTGCGCGGGAACCAGGAGCACCAGGCGATCCCCCGTCGGCGACCAGTGATAGGACACGAACGGGCCCTTTGCGATCAGGTGCGGGGGCCCGCCCGTGTCGGCCTCGACCCTCCAGAGGCGGTCGAACATCCCCGTGTTCGGCGCCGTCGTCATCGCCACCGTCAGATCACGGCTGCCGGGACGAAACGCCAGGGCAACGCCGCCTGGGAACGACGCCAGCGGGCGGATGCCGGATCCATCCGGCTCCGAGCGAACGACCTGCACGCCTTCGGCCGCCGGAACCGCGAACACCAGGTCGCGGCCGTCCGGGCTCCACGCGGGCGTTCGAAACCCGGCCACCCGCTCCGCCAGGACGCGAGTCCGCCGCACCCCGGCCACGTCGACGACCGTGAGCTGTCCTCCCGTGTGCACCGCCAGGCGGGCGCCGTCCGGCGACCAGGCCGGGAAAATGGGAGCGCCCGAAACCACAGCGTCCGAGACATACGCCCGGTCGGCGTCGCTCAGGTAGAGCGTCAAACCTTCCGCGCTCGTTCCCACCGTGGCGAGAACGTTTCCGTCCGGCGACCAGAGGCTGTAGGCAGGCAGGCGCGGCCCGATGATCGGCTGGACGCCCGGTGGCGACCGGTGAAGTACTCCTCGGTCCTCGCCGTCTAGGCTCAGGCAGCGGACCACGGCTGCCGCGCCGCGTTCCCCGGTGTCGACGGCCGCATAGGCGACGAGGGGCCGCCGCGGATTCCACACCGGCCAGAACCCGTCGTGTGCCAGCACGGAACGCGCGAGCCCGGCCGGCCCCCGGCCCAGCAGCGCGATCGTGTTGTCGCGTTCGACGACGAGAAGTTGATGATCCACCAGGCGCAGAAGGTACACGGAAAACGCGGCTCGATCTCCCGGCCGAATCGCCCGCAATTGAACTTCGCACTATATCAGTTATGCGGATTAGGCAACGACGACTGGCCCTCAGATCCGGCGAATCCAGGCCAATCAGCGATGCGTGGCCACCGGCGTCCCAGGTGTCCACCCATCCGGTACGAGGGAGTAACGCCCGGTCCGTTGTTCTGTCACCGTCGTCCCCTGAACAATTCCCGTACCGGTTCGACAACCAAGGCAGACCCGTTGTAACCGGGGCGCTCGTTCGGGGGAAAAATCAAGTGCAGTGGCCGTCGACGCAGTCCGATCCCGGTGGACAACCGCCACCATCCCGCCTCTCGCTTGAAGAACAGCAGCAACTCGTGATGCAGTACGCACCGCTCGTGCGCCGTGTCGCGCGCTCCCTGCCGCTCGAGATCCCCGGCCTCCTCGAATTCGAGGACGCCGTCGGCTACGGTACCTGCGGCCTCGTCGAGGCCGTCCGCCGTTATGACCCCGCGAAGGGCACCAACTTCCACGCCTATGCCGTCCAGCGCATCCGTGGCGCGATGATCGACGCTTTCCGGCGCATGGACCGCCTCAGCCGCACCATGCGCCAGAAGTCACGCGAGATCCAGCGCGCCCAGGGCGAGCTCGAGGTCGCGCTCGGCCGTACGCCCACTGAGATCGAAACCGCCGCCCACCTCGGCGTCAGCGTCGACCAGTACCGCGAGGCCAGCTCCAACGGGCGCTGGGTCACCGTCTCGCTCGATCGCCTCCTTGAACGCGACGATGACGGCGACTCGTTCCCCGCCGCCGAAATGCCGATCGCCGACGAGGACATCGACTTTACGAAGAGCCTGGATGAGCGCGAGCTCTACGAGGACCTGGCGCGCTCCGTCCAGGGCCTGCCCGAGCGCGAGCGCCTCGTGGTGTCTCTGTATTATGTCGAGAAA
This sequence comes from Chloroflexota bacterium, assembly GCA_021823905.1. Classification (GTDB taxonomy): domain Bacteria; phylum Chloroflexota; class Dehalococcoidia; order Tepidiformales; family Tepidiformaceae; genus JAKALX01. The sequence goes on from JAKALX010000117.1 coordinate 8,535, forward strand.
TTGACCATGAAAGACATCGCCGTGGTGCTCCAGGTCTCCGAAACGAGAGTCAGCCAGCTCCACGCGCAGGCGGTCAAACGGCTTCGCCGGACGATGCTCCGCGAAGCAGCCTGACCGCTCCTCTCCCTGCACTCCGCGAGAACGCCCGGATCATTCCGGGCGTTCCGCCTTCTCCCGCGACGTGTGCCAGCGCACGTTGGTGACAATCGAGTGAACAAACGGGCCTGAACCTGGTTTTGTTGCGCTATCGCTGCACTTTTCATCCACCGCGACCCTGTTAGGGTCTCCCTTCCTGCCGAAGATCTTGATGACAGGCGCCACCCCCGCAATCCGGGGACGGGAACGCCTGGCGAATTCAAACGAGCGCTCTCGTCAACGGCCGCCCGGCCGGGGAGTGGGGGAGCTATGAAGACCCCGGGGGTAGAGACTCATGGCTGACCGAAACAACGACAGCTACCGGAATTCCGTGGCATTCGTCACACACACCCGCGATTACCGCTCCTCCGAGCTGCTTCCCGCCCTGGCGCGCCACGGCTTCACCACCACCGAACGCCCGCATGACCGCGAGACCGAACGGCTGCTCGGCCAGTTCGATCCAGATCTCGTTGTTCTCGCCATCGACCCCCGCCACGACGACGACGTTGCCCTCGTGCGCAACGTTGCGCGCATCGCTCACGGCACGCTCATGGTCCTTGCCCCCGGACCTCACAGCAACGGCCTCAGCCTGGCGTTCGAAGCGGGAGCCGACGTCTGCCTCCGCGACACCGACGGCCCAGAGGTTCTGAGCGCGCAACTCGGCGCCCTTGCGCGCAAGAAGCACGTCCAGGCCGCCGAGGAAGTCGATGACGGACCGAGCACCATCACCGTCCGCGATCTCGTTCTCGATTTCGACCGCTGCCAGGCCACGCGCGACGAGGAGCTCATCCCGCTGACCCCGACTGAGTTCAAGATCCTCGCCTACCTCGCGAGGAACGCGGGCAAGGTCGTCAGCCCCGTCGAAATCCTCCGCGCCGTCCAAGACTACACCTACTCCGAGCGCGAAGCCCAGGAGATCGTGAAGGTCTACATCCGCCGGATTCGCCGCAAGGTGGAGCACGACCCCGCCGAGCCAAGCTACATCATC
>JAKALX010000118.1 GCA_021823905.1 Chloroflexota bacterium
TGAGCACGAGCAGCTCGGCCGTCGCGGCGTTGGTGATGGCGAGGAGGGCATCGAGGGGCCGGTCGAACGCGTGGGCGAAATCATGGGGTCCGCCGAGAAGCGTGCCGAGCTCGTTCAGAGCCGCGAGCTCGCGATTCCGCTCGGCCAGCTTCCGTTGGATTCGGCCCAGGACGGTGAACAGCACGATCGCAAAGGACGTCCCCATGAGCGCGATGGTGGTGATGCCAAGCACGCGGCTGGCGGGTGTCCCGAGCCGTCCCTCGAGGATCTCGCGGACGATGAGGTCGACGCAGATGACGGCAGCCACGGGGACGCCAATGCTCACCCAGCGCAGCAGCGAAAGGCTCGGGCCCGCCGGCTCACTGCCCCGGCTCGCCGCTCCGGAGGAAAGCTCGGCACCATCCCGTGCGCCTGGGACGCGCCCGGTCAACGTCGCGGCCGTGGCGACAGCAGCAGCACGCTCTCGGATGTCTCCGAGCGTCGGGAGCAGCTTGTTCGTCTCCAACGTGCCTCCCAGGAGCACAGGGGCATGGGCCTGCCCGTGTTCAGATCCTATCTTATAGGGCCTTTTACCTATCGAATCGACCTGTTGCGGTGCATCTTTACGTATTAGTGGACGCGTTGGTCTGACACTTAGCACCGCCGAATTGATGCGGCAACGGTCGAATGGCCCAATCTGTGCGGACTGTTGGCCACACGAATGCTGTGCCTGTATCGAACGATACATATCCCAATCTGGCCACGCAGTACACGGCGAATTGGGGCCGATTCTGGACCACTGTAACGAAGATATGCGTCAGGGCAGATGGACTCGGTCACCCCCCGACGCGACGCTGAACCCGGTCCTCCATACCCCCAGGATCGCATACGAAAATGACCAGCCAACAAGAGTCGCTCTCACGACTGGGCCTCGCTCCCGACGCACGACCAGAGCAATTGGAGGCGCGGTATGACGAGCTCGTCGCCTTCCTCCGGTCGGGCGCTATCCCCCCCAACCTCCGCGACTGGGCGGACGCGGAAACCTCGTTGGTCGACGAAGCGTATGCGCGCTCCCTCGACGCCGCGGCCGAGCCGGCTCCCAGCCTCGAACCAGCGGCCATCCGGACCGCGATCAACCCGGTTCAGCGCGAACGGCGACGTGATGGGCCAGCGGAAGGGCGCCGCCGCTGGAGGCTCGGTTCGCGTCCGGTTCTCGCCGTGCTGGCCGTCCTGCTTGTCGCCGGCGCCGTCGCCATCTCGCGCTTCGACCGCGGCGATACGCCGAACAGCCCTGCCACGACGAACGCCGCCAGCCAGGATCCCAACGCGCCGGTTCCGCTTGACACGGCCCGAGTCGCGCAGTGGATGAAGGCTGTCCAGGAGAATCCGTCGAACACCGAGGCGCTGTTTGGCCTCGGCGAGTCATATTTCCAGGCCCAGCAGTGGCAGGTCGCGATCGACTGGTTCACGCGTCTGGTGAGCGCCGATCCCAAGAACGTCCATGCCATGGCCGACATCGGCACGGCGAACTTCAACCTCGGCCGGTTCGACCTGGCGAAGGCCGCATGGCAGTCGGGACTCGAGGTCGCCCCGACCGATCCGCAACTCCACTACAACCTTGGCTTCCTGGCGGCGAACACCGAACCGCCGGATTACGCCGCCGCCCGACGCGAGTGGCAGGCCGTCATCGACTCAGCGCCGGATTCCGACCTGGCGAAGACCGTGAAGATCCACATGTCGAGCCTTCCAAGCCAATGAGCGCAGCGCGTGCCGGATCGAGAGCATCCTGGAGCGAGCCTCTCGATGCCTGCCCGCCGGCGTTGCTTCCGTCCACCGACATCCCGACCACCAGCCAGCAGTCATCCGGCTGGGGAAACGAGTAGGCCCGTTTTGGAACCGCCCGCCGCAGCGAACAACCCCGGCATCCCGGCCTCGTCCGCGAAGGCCGGACCCTCCCCCGCCACCCGCAACAAGGAACGGATGTGGGAGTTGGGCGTCGCCCTGAGTGCCTGGCATTTCTTCTCCGCCGTCAAGCTGGCCCTCGTACTCATTCTCGGCATCGCCGCGCTTGTCCTGGCGGGCACGCTCATTGACCAGGTGCCCGCGTCAGTGCTCTCGGACTCCCGCGCCTACAGCCAGTGGCTCACGGTGGAGCATCAGAAGTACGGCGCCTGGACCAACGTCTTCGACCGTTTGCAACTCTTCAACGTCTTCCATGCCTTCTACTTCCGGCTCGTCCTGGCGGCTCTCGCGCTCAACATCATGGTCTGCACGGCGAACCGGCTCAGGGCGATCTGGATCGCCGCTTTCCACACCCGCGTCCGCATGGGCCAGCCGTTCTTCGAGCACGCGCGCTTCCGGGCGCGGATGGAGGTCGCCCTCACCCCGGCCGAGGCCGCCGAGAAGATGCGCCGGACGCTCCGCCGCTCCCGCTACCACGTAAAGCTCGACAGGGACGCTCAGTCCGTCGCCGTCTTCGGCGACCTCAACCGCCTGAGCCCGTTCGGGACGATCTTCACGCACCTCAGCCTGATCCTCATCCTCGGCGGAGCAGTTGCGGGCGGTATCTGGGGATTCAAGGATTCGGAGTTCATCGTCTCCGAAGGCGCCACGCGGCCGCTCGGCAATGGGACGAACGTTTCGGTGCGCCTCGACCAGTTCGTTGAAGAGTACTACGTCGACGGGCCGCCACGCGACTTCCGCAGCGACGTCGTCGTGTTCGACGGCGGCAAGCAGGTGAAACAGGGCTCGATCCGCGTCAACTCGCCGCTCCGCTACAACGGCATCGCGTTCCACCAGTCGTTCTATGGCCAGACCGCGATCGTGAAGGTGGAGGATGCGTCGGGCAAGACCATCTTCAACGACAGCGTGCCGCTCGCCTGGCAAACCAATGACGGACAGCGGCCGATTGGCAGCTTCTCGCTCCCCGCGCAGGGCCTCGACGTTTATGTCATCGGGCCACAGTCGGGCCTGAACGATCCCCTGGTTCCCCCCGGAGAGATGCGGTTCGAGGTCACGCGCCAGTCTGGCCGCGCGGCTGATCCGACGAATCTTGTGCAGGGCAAGGCGGTCCAGCTTGCGGGGCTCACCTTCACCTTCGAGCGGGAGAGCCGGTTCGCCGGGCTCAAGGTTGTCAAGGACCCGGGGGCCAACGTCATCTGGATCGGCGCCGCCTTCATGATCGTCGGGATGGTGGCGCTCTTCTACCTGCCGCGGCGTCGCCTCTGGGCGCTCTGCCGCGAAACCCCGAGCGGCACAACGGAGGTCCTGCTCGCGATGCCTGTCCAGCGCGACGTGTCGCTCGAAAGTGAGTTCGAGCACCTTCGTGCGAAGGTAGCCCGCGCTCTCGAGCCGGAGCGGGCCCACAACGCCAAGGGAGGTTCCGATGCTTGAACTCTCGCACTATGCCTTCGTCGCTTCGCTCGTCGCCGTCGCGGGAGCATTTGCGCTGTACGTCGCGTGGGCCGTCGCCGTGCGCAGCGCGCGTGGCCTGGGACTCGCCGGCGGCGGAACGGTAACGGCGCCGGCGGACGACGCCAGCTATGCCCACCTCGGCCGCTACGGCACGATCCTCGTCGCCAACTCGTTCGTCTTCCTCTCGCTCTCGCTGCTGCTTCGTTCACTCGAAAGCGGCCACGGCCCCTTTTCGAACATGTACGAATTCTCGCTGGCGTTCAGTTGGGGCGCGCTCGCGATCTACATCTATTTCGAGGTGAAGTACCACCTCCGCTCGCTCGGCCTGCTCGTCCTGCCCGTCGTGCTCGGCATGCTCCTCTATGCGACCACGGTGCCAGACACGATCGAACCGCTCGTGCCGGCGCTACAGAACAACCTGCTCCTCACCATCCATGTCGCCACCGCGGTCATCGCCTATGGCGCGTTCGCGCTCGGATTCGCCTCGGCCGTTCTCTACATCGTCCAGAAGGACAACCGCTTCCGCTGGCTGCCGCGCAGGCAGGTGCTGGACGAAATGGGCTACCGGTCCGTCGTCGTCGGGTTCCCGATGATGGCGCTGGTCATCATCCTCGGCGCCGTCTGGGCCGAGATAGCCTGGGGCACCTACTGGTCGTGGGATCCGAAGGAGACTGCCTCGCTCGTGACCTGGCTGCTCTACGGCGGCTACCTGCACGCCCGTGTCATCCGCGGCTGGCGCGGCGACCGCAGCGCGGCGCTCCTCATCCTCGGCTTCGCAGCCACCATGTTCACGTATTATGGCAACCTCTTCTTCTCGGGACTCCACAGTTATGGATAGGACCGAAGCCGTCTCCCTGGAGATTCCCGCCGCCCTCGCGGATCAAGAGCCCGGCGCGGACGCGATTGACCCGGAATCGCCGGCGCTGACGCGCCACCGGCTTTGGCCCTCGCGCGCCGCGCTCCGGAACATCCTCACGACCGTGCTCGTCGGCTGCGCCGTTGTTGCCCTCGTCCGCTTTTTCGATTCGCCCGGCGCGAGCGCGAGCCAATCGGTCAACGTGACGGCCGTGGCCTCTGGCCCGGCGCCGAAGGCCGGCAAGCCGGTGACGGACTTCGAGGCGCAGACGCCTGACGGCAAGACCGTCCGGCTCAGCGACTTCCGGGGGCGGCCCGTCTGGATCACGTTCTGGGCGACCTGGTGCCCGCCATGCCGTGCCGAGAACGCCGACATCGAGGCGGCGTACAAGGCGCACCAGGACGCGGGCCTGGTCGTGCTCGCAGTGAACCTCGGCGAGGACAACCGCACGGTCCAGGCGTACGTCCAGCGCACCGGCCTGTCGTTCCCGATCGCGATGGATCCGCCCACACAGATCGCCGCCACCTACCGGATCGTCGGCATTCCAACGCACTTCTTCGTCGATGCCAACGGGATTCTCATGGAGCAGCGCATCGGCGGAATGTCCCGCAAGATGATGGAGCAGAAGATCGGGCAGTTGCTGGCCCGAACGGGCGGCGCGGCGGCCGTTCAGTAACCGTCAGTCAGCGGCTTCGTCGCGGTCCCGGACGAGCGCGGATCGGGGCGGCCGTGTCCACTGTCAGGTGTGCGTCGAACTCCTCAGAGAACGCGGCGACGGACTCGCCGAAGGTGTCCCGAAAGGCGCGCTCCCACGACGCCCCCTGCCCGTAACTGCGCCAGAGCCCGAGCAGCGAGGATGTGCCAGACCGCGAAGCCAACCGCCCGGCAGCGAGGAACCCCAGCGTGTACTGGCCCTGTGCGCTCGAGGCGGCGTGCGCCGAGACGTTCTCCAGGTCGCCCAGGCGGCCGCCGAGCATGCGGCCACGCGCTTCGTACTCCCGCCGGAATTGCTCGATGCTCCGTCCGCCGGAGGCGGACATCACGTTCGCGGCTACGAATTCGGCCGCCCCTTCGACCAGCCAGGCGGGTCCCGGGATGTTCCCCCCGGCCGGAGCGTCCGCCGGTCCGGCGGCGAGCACGTACTGGACGACGTGGAAGATCTCGTGGGCGATGACGAACGACCGTGTTTCGGGCCCGAGGGACTTCCACCGATCGTCGACGATGAGCAGGATGTCGTGACCAACCGTGAGCGCCGCGGCAGCTGGAATGGTTGCAAGGATTCCGCCGGCGTCGGAGGCTGTCATGCGGTAGCGGCCCGCCAGGCCTTCCGTGAAGACGTCGCCGTCGGGCGCGGCCGTTATGTGCAGAACCGGCATCGGCATGGCTGCCTGGCTCGCGAGCCAATCGGCGGTGGTCGCGACGGCCGCCGTGATTTCCGCCCGCTGCTCCTCCGTAACCCGCGCATCGAAGGTGTAGCTCGTCGCGTCCGGCGCCCTCGTAAGCTCGGCGCTGCCGTTGCACCCACTCAGGCCGACAAGCAGTGCCGCGGACAGTAACACCAGGCACACGCGCAAGCGCCATGACCACACGGGCGGTGACTCCTGGGGGCGATCCCCTCAGGAGTGTCGGTAGTCGCCCGGTTGTCGCTGGGGGCGCGGCGTCGTGCACGTAGTGTTACAGGCGCGTCGTTCCGGTTGCCCGCGAGTGGCGGCCGGGTCCTGGCTGGTGGCAGGGCCGTGTCAGGCGAAGCGGCGGCGGCCAGCCGGGATCCGGCCCTACTGAGTCCTCGTCGGCGGCCCGTACTGCCGGTACTTGGCGTCGATCGCGGCACGCGTCGCTTTGACGTCCAGGCCCTGCTTCGAAAGCGTCTCGACGTCGCGCGCGATATCGAGGCAGATCATGCAGCCCGATGCGTGTTCGTCGAATTCGCCGTTTTCCTTCATGAAGCAATCCCAAAGGCTCTGATGGCCCTCAAATTGCCCGCAGCCGCAGTAGCAGGGCACGTGCGCCGCCAGCGCCCGGTTCGCGGCCACGTAACGGTACGTCGCGCCGACCGCGGGCGGCACCTGCGAAAGCGCGATCGACGCCGACTGCGCGCGTTTCGGTGTCGAATCACCGCCGCAGCCGGCGGTCCAACCGGCGAGCGCCGCCGCTGCCCCGGCGCCGAGGCATCCCCGCAAGAACCCACGCCGGCTGAGGCGCCCGCTCATTGTGGGTAGCTCCCGAGATCGAAGAACTGGTTCATCTGGATGAGGCTGTTGGTGAGCATCAGGACGCCCACACCCACGACCAGCAGCCCGCTCAGCGCCGGGACAACGCGGCGCACTCGATGCTGGCGCTTGAGCCAGGCCGAGATCGGGTCGGCGGCGAGCGCGACCACCAGGAACGGGATCCCCAGGCCAGCGGAATACGCCGCTAGCAGCACCGCGACGCCGCCGACGGAGCCCTCCGTCATCGCCAGGCCGATGATTCCCCCGAGGACTGGTCCTATGCAGGGCGTCCAGCCAGCGGCGAACGTTACGCCGACAACAAAGGAGCGCGGGTAGCCCGGGCGGGCGGTCCCGGCGTCCATTCCGTACTGCCGCTCCATGAAGGGGATGGTGATCACGCCGAGGAGGTGCAACCCCATGAAGACGAGCACGGCGCCGGCCAGTTCGCGAAGGTAGCGGGCGTTCTCAACCAGCAGGAAGCCGAGCGCGCCAACCGACGTCCAAAACGTGATGAACACGAACGAGAAGCCCGCCACGAAGAGCACGGCATGCAGGATGGTCGTGCGCCTGCCCGACTCGCCGGGCGCCGACGAGATGTTCACCATGTGGCCCAGGTACACGGGCACCAATGGCAGAACGCAAGGCGAGGCGAATGACAGCAGTCCCGCTGCGAACGCCACAAGGATGGTGACGTTGTCTCCGTCCATCGATCCCCCTTCGGCGATGCCCGCGGGCTGTCGCAGCCCGCAGCCGGAAGCTGTAGCTCAAGGTACTACCCACGGACTTTTCGAAGACGTACTGATGGGCCCAGAAAAGGCACGACACACCGCTCCCGGGTATGCATCTCGCGGTAGATCCCGATCGCGAAAACGCCGCCCGAGGCGGCTCTGGCCGGCGCAGCAGACGACGGCGCCAGCCGGCGATGAAGCCGGGAAATCCGGAGCCGTTCCACTGCGCGGCGGAACGGCTCCGGATCGTCGTCAGACGGGCAGGTGATAGGACCCGGCTCCCACGTCGGTGGTCCGTTCCGGCTCGCGGCCCTCCAGCATGGCGCCCGCCGTTTTCGCCGCCGTGTCCGCCAGGGTGCGCCTGAGCGCAACGTTCACGCTGCCCGGCTCCGAAACCGCTGGCTTGATGTGGAAGACCACGGCCAACCCGAGCACGGCAACAACGAGGCCGACGATCGGCAGCCCGATGTCGAGCGAGATGAGGATGACGGAGACGATGTCACGATCGAGAGAGAACATTGCCGACTCTCCTTCCGGAATGGACGTTCGTCCTCTTCCCGAGCACTCCTACAGTCTCGTCAGTGGAGGCCCCGTGGCGCGCGGCACGTTCCTGTCGTGTTCCGAGGACGGACGTGCCAATTCCACTGATCGAGCGTGGCATCGCACCGCACGTTCCGCTTCCAGCGCCGGTCCGCCGGCGCCAGTTGAGGAACCGCCTCCATTGGGACGCGAACAGGAGAGACCGCCGAACGGGGACGTGGCGGCCGCCGGCGCTGCGGCAGAATCGTCGTCCGGCCCCGGTTGAGTGCGAGCGGACGATTACGAACATGGCCGACGGGGCCGGAATCCGGCGCGCATGGTACGGCCGTGGCACTCGCGGGTCTCCGGCGGCGCTCCGATTTGGTACGAGCGCACGCCAAGGATGACATGCGCGGGCGATGGTTGACCCGCTGGCCGAACCGTAGCCTCAACCACGGAGAGGTCGAAGGAAAGGATGCTGAGATGGACGCGCAAGTCTTCGCGGTCTGGTTCATGCTCCCGGTCATCCTCCTCGTCGAGGCTGTCATCGCACGCGAGCTCTGGGTGGGCGAGACCAAGCATCACTACTCGTTCGCCGCGCGCGAAGCGGTCGGAGCGCTCACGCGGAAGCGAGCCGGCGTCGCGCTGGTCGTGGCCCTCTGGGCATTGTTGACGCTGGCGGCGTGGGCCTACGAATTCATCGTCGCCGAAGTCGTCCTGTACCTTCTCCTCTTCTCGCTCGGACGCTTGGCGGCGTTGCTGGGGATGCTGGCGTTCCTGGGAGCGCTCGTCTACACGCCAGTAGCCTGCTGGCGGCTGATCTGGCGGCTTCGGCATCGCGACCACGAAGCAGCGGCCACCGAACTGCCGCGGCTGGCGAGCTGACGCAGGACCGCGATGGGACACGGGACGCGACCGGAAACGTTCTCCTTCCTCCGTGGGAACGCTCGCCTCACGTGCCCGGGCCGATCCGGTGAGGCCGGCCGCCAACGGCAACGGGGCTGGCCTCACCGGCCTACGCGCACCAAAACGCAGGGCGCGTGCATTCCATCCATGAGACCTCTCGATACCAGCACGTCGAGTGATGCTGGGCCACCTCGCGCGGACGTAGACTCTGGTTGAGTCGGGGGAGAGAGGGCACTCGATGCCTATCAGGCTCCGATTCTTGCTGGTTGCCAACGTCTTCCTGGTGGGACTGGGAATCGTCGGGTTCGTGGCGATCACCAACCTCGACAGGGCGGCGCAGACGTTCTCGGAAGCCACTCAGCGAGGCATCAACCAGGTCCAGCTTTCGGACCAGTTGCGGGCGAACATACCCGATCTTCGAACGCTCGAACTCGAGTACGTGATGGCCTCGGACCCGGTCAGCGCGGTGGCACTACGCACCGAGATGGCAGAACGGCGGAAGAGCCTCCGCCAGGTGATGACCCACTATCACCAGGAAGGCAAGGGAGCCTCGCTGGCGACCTGCGGGAGCTGCCACCACGCCTCGGAACACGGCCGGGCGATCGTGGCGAGCTACAGCTCAGCGGCTGCAAACGGCGCGGCGAGCCGGCCGCAGCCGGATCTCAGCGCCGGCTTCCTTCAGGGCAACGCCGATCCGCTGCTCGACGGCTGTCTCTCGTGTCACCGGGCGTACCGCCGGTTCATCGACATGCACACCCAGATCGAAACCCTGGCAAGCCAGGGGCAGCGCGAAGAAGCGCTCGTCAGCTTCCGCAAGTCTACGGCCGGGTATACGGCGCTCCTCGACGAGGCGGAATCCTTTCGGCAGGCCCAGTACAGCCTCGTCCGCCAGGAGAGCCGCGAAGGCCATACGGCCAGCCTCGTGGCGCGGAACACACTGATC
>JAKALX010000119.1 GCA_021823905.1 Chloroflexota bacterium
CGTCGCCGATCCAGAGCTTCGCGCCCTCATAGTCAAAGCTAAATCGCCAGGGATTGCGAAGCCCGTAGACCCACGTCTCGGGCCGGGCTCCATTGGGGGACGAAGCAAACGGGTTATCCGACGGGATGGCGTACGGCTGACCGGCCGGGGCTCGGACGTCGATGCGGAGGATCTTCGAGTAGAGCTGCCGCAGATCCTGTCCGCGGTTGTCCGGGTCTCCCTCCGAGCCACCGTCGCCGACCCCCAGGTACAGCATCGCATCAGGGCCGAACGTGAGCTGGCCGCCTTTGTGGTTCGGATAGGGCTGAGGGATCATAAGCAGGATCTGCTCGCTCGAGGGATCGACGCGAAGATCGGCCCCTCCCCCACCGCTGAACTGGAACGACGAGAGAACGGTGCGTCGCTCGCCGGGTCTGGCGCTGTAGTAGAGATAAAGGGCCCCGGGGCTCGCGCGCGGCGGGACGGCCATGCCAAGCAAGCCCTCCTCGTTGCCGTCGCGCGATACCCGGGCGCGCAGGTCGGCAACGATGGTCAGCGAACTGGCATCGGGGTCGTTCGGGAAGGTCACAATCCGCCCATCCTGGAGGCTCACCAGCATCCAGTGGGTCGGCAGTTCAACCATGTTCGTCGGGCGATCGAGCGCGGGAAGCTTCGGGAAAGCGACCGTGAAGTTGACGTGTGGCTCCTGCGGCTGCGCCAAGGTCGGTGAACCTGTTGGCGATGGGTTTTCCGTGCCCCGCGCAACCTCATGCGCCCGCGACTGCCAGGGCAGACCACTGTCGGCCGCGATTACGCCGGCAACGACTGCTGCCGCGAGGATTGCTCCGACGACCGCCATCAGCCGTCGCCGTGCCATTACGCGCCGCCGAGCCGCTCCGAGGCCGCGTCGATCGCCGCGTTTGTGTCCGCCTTGAACCCCTGCTCGCGCAGGATCTTCCCCAGCGACGAGAGCGAAAGCAGTACGTTGCCGGGAGTGGACGACTCGCCCATCAGGCCGATGCGCCAGACTTTCGCCCGCAGGTCCCCCAGGCCCCCGCCGATTTCGATCCCGTTGCGCTTGAGGAGCGCCCCGCGAACCTCGGCGTCGTTCACGCCATCCGGGATGCGCACGGTTGTGAGGACCGGCAGCCGGTAGCCCTCGTCGGCGTGAAGGACGAGTCCCATGGCCTCGAGTCCAGATTGAAGCGCCCGGCCGTTGCGCTCGTGCCGCGCCCAGCGGTTCTCCAGGCCCTCTTCGAGGACGAGGGCGAGGGCCTGGTGAAGGGCGTAGATCATCGAGATTGGCGCCGTGTGGTGGTACTGTCGCCGGCCGTCCCAGTAGGCTTCGAGCAGCGCCATGTCGAGGTACCACGTGTTGCAAGGCGTCTCGCGCGCCTTCACCGCGTCGAATGCCTTGGAAGACAGCGTGATCGGCGCGACGCCGGGAGGCGCCGAGAGGCACTTCTGCGTCCCGGAATACACGGCGTCTGCACCCCACGCGTCAGCCTCGACCGCCACGCCGCCAAGCGACGTGACGCAGTCGACGAGAAGCAGTGCCCCGGACTCCTTCGCGATCGCCGAGAACGGCTCGATCTTGTTCTGGACACCGGTCGAAGTCTCGGCGTGAACGACCCCGATCAGCTTCACGTTGCCGGCGGAGCGCACTACCGCGCGAACGGCTTCCGGATCGACGGGCGAGCCCCAGGCCGCCTGGACGCGGGTGACTTCGCCGCCCGCTCGCTCCGCCATCTGGGCGATCCGCTCACCGAAATAGCCGCAGATGCCAACGACGACACGATCACCGGGCTCGACGAGGTTCATGACGGCCGCTTCCATGCCGCTCGTTCCGGTGCCAGGGGTCGCCAGGGTGACATCGTTCTCGGTGCGCATCACCCTGCGGAGCATCGTCCGGCACTCGTCCATGATGCGCAGGAACTCGGGATCGAGGTGACCGAGGATGGGCGCGGTCATCGCGCGGAGCACGCGCGGGTTGGCCCCGCTGGGCCCCGGGCCCATGAGGATGCGAGTCGGCGGATTGAAGGGTGGGGTGACAGACATGGGTTGTATCCTACGCTCTGAGGGCGCGAACGTCCGGGGCTGGAAGGGTTGCAGCCGCGAGTACCATACCTGAAATCAGTCGGCGATCCGTGGGAACAAGATGACCGAGATGCAGGACCAACCCCGCACCCGTGAACGCCTGGCGGTCGATGTCAGGAAGGCAACGCTTGGCGACCTCCCGGCGCTCACCGCCGCGCTGGCGCGAGCGTTCGACGACGACCCGCTCGTCAACTGGATGGCCGCGCGGGATAGCCGCCGGGCACGGCGCGTCTACGACGCCATGGACCTCAGCCTGCGCGACCTGTCGTTTCGCCACGGCGAGGTCTACACGACGGACGGCATTCATGGGGGCGCGCTCTGGGCGCCTCCCGGCGAGTGGAAGATGGGACTCCTCCAACAGCTGCTGCTGACGCCGAAAATGACCAGGATCACCACCTGGAGGCGGCTGCCGGCAGTGATGGGTGGGATTAACGCCGTTGAGAAGAAGCACCCTCCAAGGCCGCATTTCTACCTGTTCGTGCTCGGGACCGACACCGAGCACCAGGGAAAGGGCGTCGGGACGCAGCTCATGGCGCCAGTGCTCGATCGGTGCGACCGGGAAGGGATCCCGGCCTACCTCGAGAGCTCGAAGGAGCGGAACGTGCCGCTCTATGAACGCAACGGCTTCAAGGTCACCGAGGTCTTCCAGGTGCCGAACGGCGGCCCGCCGCTCTGGTTGATGTGGCGCGACCCGAGGTAGCCCTCAGCTGCTGCGCTGGGTGCGCCATTCGCCTCCCGGCCAGGCAAGCCAGTGCATCGTGCCGTCGCCGTCGAAGCGCACGAACGACCCGGACTGAACCTCGAAGACGAACGCATGAGACGGTCCCTCTGGCCGCCAGTTCAGCTTCGCGAAAATGTGCTGCCAGTAGGCCTCCTCGCGCTGTCGCTCGATCGGACGGGCGCGCCCGTACAGCTTGACGTCTCCCTGCTGCCCGCTCTTGTCCGGCGGAACGCTGTGCACAACGCAACGCGGATCGCGCAGGAGATCGAGCGCCTTCTTCGACTGCCACATCGCACCCATGAGGAAGTCGCCCTCGAAGTAGGAATATTCGATGGGAGTTATTCGCGGCCAGCCGTCCTTGCGCAAGGTGCCGATGAGCACGATGTCGCTCGCGGCGAACCGCTCCTCCGCCAGGCGTGCGAGTTCTGGGGCCGATTCTCGGAAGTCAATCCACGAAACCATAGGTTCTCCTCTGCCACTTGGGCGCCGCATAGTACGGTCGGCACGTGACAGGTCGTGTCGCGAAGGGTGATCCTCCCGGCTCGTATTCGCCGCTGCACACTGCGCGAACACAGCTCCGGGAGTACAATCCGGCCACGAATTGTTATCCACGAGGTAGGTCTGTGAACTTCCGCGACACGGCCGAGGAGGCTGAATTCCGCAAGGTGGTGCGCGACTTTGTCGCCACCGAGGGACCAAAGGCACGCAACGGCACGTCCACCGGCGAAGGCTTCTATGGCGGCACCAAGGAGTGGACGAAGGCGCTCGCGGCCCGCAACTGGATCGCTCCCGCCTGGCCCGTCGAGTACGGCGGAGCCGGCATGAGCGTCCTCCAACAGTTCATCTTCAACTGGGAGCTGGCAGAGGCGCGTCTTCCCCGTCCCGGTGGGATCGCGATCGGCTTCGCCGGCCCCACGCTCATCGTTCACGGCACCGAGGAGCAGAAGAAGAAGCTCCTCCCGGAGATGCTGAGCGGCGAGGTGACCTGGTGCCAGGGATATAGCGAGCCCGGCGCCGGCTCCGACCTCGCGGCCATCCAGACCCGCGCCGTCCGCGACGGCGACGACTACGTCGTCAACGGCCAGAAGATCTGGACCTCCGGCGGCCACAATGCGAAGTGGATGATCCTCCTCGCGCGCACCGACCCGGACGCACCGAAGCACCGCGGCATCACCTATTTCATCGTTGACATGAAGAGCCCCGGCGTCACCGTTCGGCCCCTCATCAATGCCGCCTACACGCACGAGTTCAACGAAGTCTTCTTCGAGGACGTGCGCATCCCCAAGCAGAACATCATCGGCGAAGAGAACCGCGGCTGGTACCTCGCGCAGACGACCCTGAGCTTCGAACGTTCGAACATCGGTGGCGCTGTTGGCGCCCGCCAGACCGTCGAAGACCTGGTCAAGTTCGCGCGCGGGCACAAGGGCGACGGCCAGAGCACGCTCGGCCATAACACGGCGCTGCGGCAAGAGCTCGTCGAGCGCTACGTCGAGGCCGGCGTCGCGCAGATGATGAGCTTCAAGATCGTCTCCATCCAGGCGAACGAAGGCGTGGCTCCGGGCCACGAGGCCTCAGTCGCCAAGCTCTACGGCACCGAGCTGAATCAGCGCATCCAGCGCACCGGCATGAAGATGCTCGGCCTCTATGGCCAACTCGTCGCGAAGAGCGCCGGCCCCGAAGTGCCGATGAAGGGCCGCGTCGAGTACATGTACCTCCGCTCGATCGCGAACACAATCGAAGGCGGCACCAGCGAGATCCAGCGCAACATCATCGCCACCCGCGGCCTCGGGCTGCCAAGGGCGTAAACCAGCCCAGGGACACATCGAAAGGGCCGGGACATTGTCCCGGCCCTTTGCCTTGTCGGAGCCGCCGGGTTCAGGGGATGGCGCCCGCTTCCTTCAGCGCGATGATCTTGTCCCAGTCGAATCCCAGCTCCAGCAGGACCTCCTCGGTATTCTGCCCCAGCTCGGGCGCCCATCCGCGAACCTCGACGGGCGTCCCGTAAAAGTCGGCCGGCGTCGCGACCTGCCGGAACTTCCCGTCCGGCGCCTCGACCTCGACGAACGCTCCTGATTGTTTTGCGAGGGGATCGCTGGCCACGTCCATGAGCGTGTTCACCGGCGCAAACCAGACGTTCTCGCGATCGAAGATTGGCGCCCATTCGTCGAGCGTCTTCTGATTGATGACCTTGTCGAGCTCGTCGACGAGCTCCGGCGCGTACTGCAGGCGTGCCGGGATGCTCGAAAAACGAGGGTCGTCGTTCAGCCGCTCGGCGCCGAGGGCCCGCAGCAGGTCCGGCCAGTGGCGGTCGGCCTGGAGCAGGAGCAGCCAGAACCACTTGCCATTTTTGTCCTGGAACGAATTGATGATCGGGTTGACCGCGTGGTGACGGTCGTAGGGCACGATCGGCATCCCCATTCGGAGAACCGTGTTGGCGTCCCAGCCCATCATGTAGACCCCGACACGGAGCAGTGAGACCGCCAGGCGCTGGCCCTTGCCGGTCTTCTCGCGGTTGTACAGCGCCGCGGAAATGGCGCCCGCCGCGTTGGCGCCCGTCATATGGTCGCCCATGCCGCCGCGCTGCTGCGGCGGCTCGTTGTCGCCAACGGTGAGGCTCGCTGCGAGCCCGGCGCGGCTCCAGAATGCGCCCACGTCGAAAGCGGCGCGGTTCGCGTCCTCGCTCTCGACGCCGTAGCCGGTGACGTTGCAGTAGATGATACGCGGGTTACGGGCCGCCACCGCCTGGTAGTCGAACCCATACTTCGCGAGCACCCGCGGACGCATGTTGGACACGAAGACGTCCGCCCCGTCGATCAGCCGCTGCGCGATCTGCCGGGCCTCGTCCTTCTCCAGGTCGAGAGCGACGCTCCGCTTGCCACGGTTGTCGAGCTCGAAGGGCGGGTTCATCGGGAGGTCGAGCAAGCCGGCGAAGAGGCCGCGAAACGGGTCGCCCTCCGGCGGCTCGATCTTGATGACGTCGGCCCCCCAGTCCGCGAGGATGGCTGCGCACGACGGCCCCGCGACCCATACGCCCATCTCGACCACCTTCACACCCGCAAGCGGACCCGCCATTTGATTTCCTCCGGTTGAGCTCTCGGGGATTCTACGGCCTTCGCCGGCTGTGCAGGAGTTCGGCTAGCCAGGCAGCCGCCACGACCGGAATCATTCCTGCGGCGAAGAACGGCGCGACGACGATGGCGAAGAGCCAGACAGGATGTTCGCGTTCGCGGCCGGCATCCCACATGATCGCCGCCCCGAACAAGATGAGCAGCACAGCTGCACCGCAAACGAGGATGGTCCTGGCGGCACTCGTTCTGGCTAGCAGCGCAATCACCGTGAAAACAGCCGGAACGACGAGGACGGCGACCGTGAAGCTGGTTCCTCCGAGTCCGTTGAGGGTGTTTCGAAACAATACGCCGAAGACCAGCACGAGCGCTGCTGCTGCCATAGTGGCCGTTCGAGTCCCGGGAGCGCCGCCCATGCGCGAATCGTATCCGTGTTCGGAGACCGCGCAACCGCTACCCTTCCCCTCACCACCGTCAGGAGCCAACCGTATGGTCCTTAGCGACCGCACCATCCGCCGGGAGATCGAGGCCGGCAACGTCGTCATCGAGCCCCTTGGCCCCGACGCGATTCAGCCGGCAAGCGTCGACCTGCGCCTCGGGAAGCTGTTTCGCGTCTTTCGCAACTCGCGCATCCCGTTCATCGACGTCAAGAAGGAGTACCCGGACCTCACCGAGCTGGTAGAGATCGACGACGAGCGGCCGTTCGTTCTCCATCCCGGCGAGTTCGCCCTTGCGGTCACCTTCGAGCGCGTGAAACTGCCGGACAACATCGTCGGCCGGTTGGAAGGAAAGTCGTCGCTCGGCCGTCTCGGTCTGCTGATCCATTCGACCGCCGGCTATGTGGATCCGGGCTGGGATGGGGCGCTCACGCTGGAGCTCTCGAATGTGGCCAACCTGCCGATCATGCTCTACCACGGCATGAAGGTGTCGCAGATCTCGTTCCTGGAGCTAACCGAGCCAGCCGAGTTCCCTTACGGCTCGAAGGAGACGGGCAGCAAGTACCAGTTCCAGGTTGGCCCGACACCAAGCAAGTACTACTTGAACTTCCGCGAACGGGAGTAGTCGAAAGGCACCGAACGGGTGGGCTATACTGCTGCCATGGCCAGTCCCAGGGTAACTGAGCGTCTCTTGACGGCTGAGGAGTTCTTCAAGCTTTCCGATCCCATCGAAGGCGGGAAGATGGAGCTTGTCTGCGGAAAGGTAGTGACAGAGATGCCTGTGAGCGGGCAGCACGGTATACGGGCGAGCAGGATCACGCGGCGGTTGGGAGATTTCGCGGAGATGCATGACCAGGGCGAAGTGGCGGTGGAAGCTGGACTCCTCGTCCGCCGCTCCCCGGACACCGTTCGAGCTCCCGACGTTTCGTTTTTTTCGAACGAAGCGATTCCCGAGGGCGGAATCCCCGAGGAAGGATTCGTGCCTTTCAGGCCCACACTCGCCATCGAAGTCGTCTCGCCAGACGATTTGGACAAGGACGTCAGCGCAAAGGTTGACGACTACCTCGAAGCGGGCGTCGAGCGCGTCTGGGTGGTCCGGCCGCGCCGGCACACGGTCACCGTCTACCGCCATGGCGGCACCGCCAGGATTGTCGGCGCCGACGGGGTGCTCACGAGCGAGGACGCCGGCTTCAGCGTCGAAGGCTTCGAGCTGCCGATAGACTCGCTGTTCGGCTAATCGCGGCGTTCGTCCATCAGCCAATCGAGCCCGTACTCCTGGTCCTGGCCCACAACATAGGCCGTCATCCCCAGGTCGCTCTTGATCCGGTGCGCCAGCCCGCGCGAACCCTCCGGCTCGCCATGGTTGAGGAAGATCGCTCGCGGCAATTCGGCGCCGGTCCGCAGCCAGCGCAGGATCTCGTCCTGGTCTGCGTGCGCCGAGAGCCCGTGGAGCTCGACGACCCGCGCCTCGACCGCGACTGTTTCGCCGTGAATGCGGAGCGCCTTTGCGCCCTCCAGCAATTCCCGCCCACGTGTTCCGGCCGCCTGGTAGCCGACCATTGCGACCAGGTTGCGGCGGTCCGGGAGCAGACGCTTCAAGTGGTGCAGCACGCGGCCCCCCGTCAGCATCCCGCTCGACGCGATGATGATTCGGGGACCAGTCATGTCGTTGAGCAGGCGCGATTCTTCGACCGTGTTGTGGAACCGCACCATCCGCGGGAAGAGCGTGCCGACGGTTGCGCCCTGGATGTCGGCGTCGAGGTACTCCGAGCCGAGGTAGCGGTTGTAGATCTTCGTGATCTCCGTGGCCATCGGCGAGTCGACGTGGATCGGGATCTGCGGCAGCTCCCGGTCGGCCATCAGCTCCCGCAGCATCAGCGCGACCACCTGCGTCCGGGCCATCGCGAACGATGGGATGAGCACCGTCCCGCCTCGCTTCAGCGTTTGCAGGATCGGCCCGCGAATCTGGTCGGCGAGGGGCGTGCGATCATGCTTCCGGTCGCCGTAGGTGGACTCGAGGACGAGCGCCTCGGTGTGTGGCCGCGGCTGCGGGTCGCGGTGGAGCGGCATGCCATACCGGCCGAGGTCGCCACTGAAGAGCACGCTCGCGGCGCGGCCCTCGTGCGAGAGTTCGAGGAGAATCATCGCTGAGCCGAGGATGTGGCCGGCGTCGAAAAACCGGGCGCGGATTCCTCCACCGAGATCGAGCCAGCGGCGGAAGGCGACTCCGCGCACCTGGAGCATCGTGCGCGCGACGTCCTCGACGGTGTAGAGCGGCAGCGCCGGGTGATGGCGGCTGAACTGCTTCTTGTTGGCGTATTCCGCGTCCTCTTCCTGGATCTTCGCCGAGTCGAGCAGCATGACCCGAAGCAGCTCGGCCGTTGGCGCCGTGCAGAAGATGTGGCCCCGAAAGCCCTCTTTGACCAGCCGCGGCAGGTAACCGGCGTGGTCGAGGTGCGCGTGGGTGACGAGCACGGCGTCGATCGATCCCGGCCGGAACCGCGGCTCGGCCCAGTTCCGTTCGCGCAGCTCGCGCTCACCCTGGAAGAGACCGCAGTCGACGAGGACGCGGTGCTTGCCAAGCGTCACCACGGTGCGGGAACCGGTCACCGTCCCGGCGCCGCCGTAGAACGCAAGGCGCGCGGGTTGCGTCGATTCGGCCTCTCGTGTCACGGGGCGGACGATCGGATCCGGCGAGGAGTGATGCGGAGTACGACCCATCGGCCCCGCATTTTCGCCCATTCCCTGAGCGTCTCCTCGGCCTGGACGGCGCCGTAGTAGCGCGGCGCCAGGCGTTCGGCGAGAGCGAATCCATCGGGCTCGACGGACGCGGTTCCCTCGATCGTCACCCAGGCCTCCGGAACCCCGACCGGCTCCTCTACGGAGAGGGCAACGCGCGGGTCGCGCTCGATCCGCTTCACTTTCGTGGACGAATCGGTCGTGAAGACGCGGGCCTCCCTGCCGTCCCAGTCGAACCAGACGGGGACGACGTTCGGCGAACCGTCGCCATTCAGCGTGGCAAGTTTGGCGATGCGCGTGACGCTGAGGAATGCGTCGCGCGCTTCCGGTGTCATTTCTTGAACCACCGGCCCGGCCCTCTCAAATCTCTCCGCGCCGCATCCGCCATTCGAGGACGAACGGGTTGTGCTTTCGCTCGAACGCGATCGTCGTCTCGTCCATGTGGCCGGGGAGGACCACGGTCTCCTCAGGCA
>JAKALX010000120.1 GCA_021823905.1 Chloroflexota bacterium
TGATGGCGACACGATCCAGGTGGGCGTGGGCCAGCCAAGCTCGCTGATGTTCAAGGCCGGCGCCTTCGACGACGCGCACGACCTGGGGTTGCACACCGAGCTTGGCTCGCCCGGGCTCGCGAAGCTCTGGGAGCGCGGTATCCTCAATGCGTCCAAGAAGACGCTGCATCGCGGCCGGAACGTCGCGGTCGCCTGGACGGGCTGCGACGGCGAGGACCTGAAGCTCATCGCCGACAACCCGGTGTTCGAGCTTTACGATCCGGACTTCCTGCTCAACCCCGCATACATGTCGCAGAACCGAAACATGACCTCGATCAACAGCGCCATCGCGGTCGATCTGCTCGGGCAGATCGCGAGCGAGGACCGCTTCGGCGGCCACATGGTCAACGGGACCGGCGGGCAGCCTGACACGCACATGTCGGCGTTCATTTGCCGCGGGGGCCGGGCGATCACGGTCATGCGCTCGACAGCCGTGGAAGGAAGCATCTCGAAGGTGGTCGCGCGCCACGAAGCCGGGACGCTCATCACGATCCCGCGTTTCATGGCGGACACGATCGTGACGGAATACGGCGTCGCCCGGCTGCTCGACAAGAACCACCGCCAGCGTGCCGACGAGATGATCGCCATCGCCCATCCCGACTTCCGCGCGGAGCTCCGGGAGCAGGCGAAGGAGCTGGTCGGTGTGCTGGAGTTCGGGGTCAAGCCCTCGGCGTAGGAGCCTGAGCCACGGAGACTCAGAGAGCACCGAGGTGGCACTGAGATTTCTGGGGCGGTGGTTACGGTCGTGGGGTGGGTGGGCCTACTCGAGCTTGAGCCGCATCTCGTTCGTCGCCTTGAAGCCCATCGTCTCGTAGAGGTGGCGGCCGAACTCGCTCGCGTGCAGTTCGACTACGGACATGCCTTCGTCGCGGCAGGCGCCGATGATCGCCTCCATGAGCTGGCGGGCGAGACCGCGTCCGCGGTGATCGGGGTGGCAGTAGACGTTGAGGACGTACGGAACGAAGGCGACCTCGCTGCGCAGGCCGGGCTGCCCCTCCTTGAGCCAGAGGCCCGCGCCTGCGACGGACTGGCCGTCATGTTCGATGAGCCAGGCGCGGTACGTGCCGTTCGCAAGGCGTTCCTCAACCCATGGCAGGAAACGACGGGACATTTCGGCCATTTTCGCGTCGTCCGGTTCGCCCATGTCCACGAACATCGCCCGGCGCTGCTCGACGACGAGCGGCGCGTCGGCGGGCGTGCCCTTCCGGAGCCGATACCCGGACGTCATCCCCCGGTGACTCCAGCCGCCTCACGCCGCTGGTACTTCTTGACCGGGGTCTGGACGACATCAAGAAGCTCTGGGGCCCCGAACGAGGTGATCTGGCGGTCTTCCGGGGCAAGCCCGTAGGCGGTCGTGCGCTGTGCGGGAACGCGGCCGGCGGAGCGGATGATGCGCTCCATCTCCTCCGGCGGGAGCTCCTGCCCGAAGGCGGCCCCGGCGGCGCGGGAGATGCTTTCGTTCATCAGCGTGCCGCCGAGGTCGTTCACGCCCGCGTTGAGGCAGGCCTTTACGCCGGCCCCGCCCATCTTCACCCAGGAAACCTGGATGTTCGTGATGTGCGGGTGGAGCGCCAGCCGGGCGACCGCGTGCATGAGCACGGCCTCGCGGAAGGTTGGGCCGCTGCGCGCCTTCCCCTTGAGGTAGATCGGGGCCTCCATATGGACGAACGGGAGCGGCACGAACTCGGTGATGCCGCCGGTCCGCTTCTGAAGGTCGCGCAGACGGATCAGATGGCGCGCCCAGTTCACCGGGCCGTCGATGTGGCCGTACATGACGGTCGAGGTCGTCCGGAAGCCGGCGTGGTGGGCGGCTTCGACCACGTCCAGCCACTCGTCGGTCGTGAGCTTGTCGGGGCAGAGCGTGCGGCGAACTTCGTCGTCCAGGACCTCGGCGGCCGTGCCCGGGAGCGTGCCGAGGCCGGCATTCTTCAGCATCCCGAGGAACGCAGGAACGGAGACGGCGAGCGTTTCGGCGCCCTGGGCGACTTCGAGCGGCGAAAGCGCGTGGACGTGCATGCGCGGCTGGGCGTCCTTCACCGCGCGGATGATGTCGAGGTACTTCTGGCCGGTGTATTCGGGATGGATGCCGCCCTGCATGCAGACCTCGGTAGCGCCGCGGTCCCAGGCTTCGCTGACCCGGCGCTGGATCTCGTCGAGGCCGAGGTCGTAGGGCGTGCCGCGAAGGCTCTCGCTGAGCTTGCCCTTGGCGAAAGCGCAGAACTGGCAGCGGAAGTAGCAGATGTTCGTGTAGTTGATGTTGCGGTTGACGACGTAGGTCACGCGGTCGCCGTTGACTTTCGCCCGGAGGGCGTCGGCAGCCTGGCAGACGGCGTGGTAGTCGTCGCCGCGAGCCTGGAAGAGGCGCGCGATGTCGGCTTCCCCGAGCTCTTCGCCGGCGGCCGAGCGTTCGAGGATGGCCGCAACTTCGGGCGTTGCCGTGTTGAACCTGCGCCTCGCGTCGAGAGGCGCCGGGATCCACTCGGCGGGCGGCTCGTCGGCGGCGTCGCCCGGTGACCAGGCCTCGACCTTCGCGAACCCGTCGGAATCGATCGCGCGGATCACCGGCGTACGCATCGGCTCCGCCTGCCAGCGCTCCGAATCAAGTGCGTACGCGGGATAGACGGCGAGGCGCTCGGTGAGGACCTTGCCGCACGCCGCGGTGTTCTGGCGCAGCGCCTCGAGGTGCGGCCAGGGCGCTTCCGGGTTCACGTGGTCGGGCGTGACAGGCGAGACGCCGCCCCAGTCGTTGAGGCCGGCGGCAACGAGTTTCGGATACTCGTCATAACTAAGATTAGGCGGGGCCTGGATATTCATTTCGGCGCCGAAGACGATGCGGGCGACGGCGATCGTCCAGAGGAGGTCGTCGAGGTCCGGCTCGGGTGCGTTGGCCATCTTCGTGCCGGCCTTGGCGCGGAAGTTCTGGACGATGATCTCCTGGATGTGGCCAAACTCCTCGTGGAGGCCGCGAAGGGCGAGGAGCGCCTCGATCCGCTCGCCGCGCGTCTCGCCGATGCCGATGAGGATGCCGGAAGTGAAGGGAACCTGGAGCTCGCCGGCGTGGCGCATCGTTTCGAGGCGCGGCGCCGGCCGCTTATCTGGCGAGCCGAAGTGGACGCCGCCCTTCTGGCAGAGCCGCTCCGTCGCGCTTTCGAGCATGATCCCCTGGGAGATGGTGACTTCGCGGAGCATCGCGATCTCGTCGCGCGTCATGACGCCGGGATTAGCGTGAGGCAGGAGGCCCGTCTCTTCGTGGACGAGCTTCGCCATCGCGGCGAGATACTCGATCGTCGTCCGGTAGCCCATCTCGGCGAGTTCGCGGGCCGCGACCTTGTAGCGCAGCTCGGGCTTGTCGCCCAATGTGAACAGCGCCTCCTTGCAGCCGGCCGCGGCGCCGGCGCGAGCGATGGCGAGGACCTCTTCGGCGCTCAGATAGGCGTGCTGGCCCGGGCGCGGCGGCTTCGCGAACGTGCAGTAGTGGCAAACGTCGCGGCAGAGCTGGGTGAGCGGGATGAAAACCTTGCGCGAGTAGGAGATGACGTTGCGGTGGCCGCGATCGCGCAGCGCCGCCGCGGCGGTCGTCAGCGCCGCCAGATCTGTTTCGTCCGAGAGCGCGAGCGCGTCGCTCGGGTTCGGGATGACGCCCGCGAGGGCCGAGTCGATCGTCGTTCGGGTGGTGGCTTTCATCGCGGCCCTCCAGGGCTGTACGTTTCGCGCCAGAGAGTCTAGAATCCGAAGTCAGTCCGGAAACTGGAGCTACCGCCTCGCGCCGGTAGCATACCGCGTACGTCGCCAGAAAGGGAAGTCCTTATGCCGATTCGCAAGGTTCGATGCCCAGTTGCCTCGACGCTCGACCTGGTGGGTGACCGCTGGACGCTGCAGATTGTTCGCGATCTGCTGCGCGGCCATGCTCGGTTCTCCGAGCTGCGCGAGACGGTGGAAGGCATCCCGTCCAGTGTGCTCTCCGATCGCCTCAAGGCGCTCGAAGCCGGCGGCGTGGTCGTCCGGCGGTTCTACAGCGACCATCCGCCCCGCGCTGAGTACGTGCTGACGCCAAAGGGGCATGGGCTCGGACTTGTCGTCGGCGCGCTCGCAAGCTGGGGCGAGCGGTACAGCGAGCACGACCTGGCGCTGGTCGACAACGAGTGCGGGCACGGGGTGAAGGTGGTCTATCACTGCGCCGAATGCGACCGCCGAGCCCCGCGATCGCGGGTGCGGATGGTGCAGGCGTAGGCGGCCAATACCGCAGTTCCACCGGTCGCGCCATGATCGCGGTCGTTTGCCGCCCTCCTCGCCCAGCGAATACAATGAGCGTTCGACAAACGAACCCACCGCTCATGGTTCGGAGTTTCCCGTGCACGTCATCGGTCTCACTGGCGGCATCGCCAGCGGTAAGTCCACTGTGACCCGCTTCTTCCGCGATCGGGGCGTCCCGGTTATCGACGCGGACGTCCTCGGCCATCGGACATACGAACCGGGAACGGACACGTTCCAGGCTGTCGCCGAGAGGTTTGGCGACGACGTGATCGGACCCGACGGCACGATCGACCGCAAGGTGCTCGGGGCGAAGGTCTTCGGAAAGCCTGACGAACTGAAGAAGCTGACCGACATCGTTTGGCCCGGGATTCGCAAGCTCGCGAGCCGTGAGCTGGGCGAGTTCGAGACAGCCGGGAACGCTGTCGCCGTCCTTGAGGCGGCGGTGCTTTTCGAAGCGAACTGGGAGGATCTTTGCGACGAGATCTGGGTCGTCGTGGTCGATCCGGAGATCGCCGTGCAGCGCCTCGCGACGCGTAACGGCCTTGATGCCGACGCGGCCCGTGCGCGGATCAATTCGCAACTTTCGAACGCCGAGCGAATCGCGCGGTCGAACGTGGTGATCGAAAACAACTCGACCCTCGAAGCGCTCGACGGCGCGATCCTGGGCGCGTGGAATCAACTTCAGCAGCGGCTGCAGGCAGCGGCCCGGAGGTGACAGGCTTGGTTGAGGCAGAAACGATGGGGGCGGCGAACGTCTACGCGGTCGAAGAGTACGTCGTCCACGACGAGCCCTACTACCTTCCGATCAGCGACGAGGTGGAGCTCTTCGAGACCGCCTACAAGAACCGGATTCCCGTGCTTCTCAAGGGCCCGACGGGCGCCGGCAAGACCCGGTTCGTCGAGTACATGGCTTACCGGCTGGGCCGCCCCGTGATGAGGATGTCGGCGCGGACCGGGAAGGAAGCGGTCCATCGCATGCCGCTGATCACCGTGGCCTGCCACGAGGATCTGACGGCGAGCGACCTCGTCGGGCGCTACCTGCTCGACACCGACGGAACGCGCTGGATCGACGGTCCGCTCACGCGTGCCGTGAAGGCGGGCGCGATCTGCTACCTCGACGAGGTCGTGGAGGCGCGGAAGGACACCACGGTCCTCATTCATCCGCTGACCGACTACCGCCGCCTGCTTCCGATCGAAAAGCTCGGCCAGGTGATCGAGGCGGCCGAGGGCTTCCTGCTGGTGATCAGCTACAACCCTGGCTACCAGAGCGCCCTGAAGGACCTCAAGCATTCGACGCGCCAGCGATTCATCTCGATCGAGTTCTGGTACCCGCCGCGCGACCAGGAAGCGGAGATCATCGCCCATGAGGCAGGCTGTTCCCTCGAGGTAGCGCTGGAGCTCGCCAAGCTGGGCGAGAAGGTCCGCAACCTGAAGGAGCACGGCCTCGGCGAAGGGGTCAGCACAAGGCTGCTCGTCTATGCGGGCCGGCTGATCGCCCAGGGCATCGCCCCGCGGCGCGCCTGCCAGGTCGCGGTTACCTGGTCGCTCACTGACGACGCCGAGATCCAGCGCAGCATCGAAGAGGTCGTGACGAGCATCTTTGAATAAGGTGAGGTCCCGAGTCCGGGGTCCCGAGTCCCTGGCGCGGGATCCCAGTTTCGAGTTCGCGGGGCAGCAGACGATCTGGGGTTTCAATGGCGGTTCGTCGATTTCAGGATCTCGTAGCCTGGCAAAAGGCGCGGACGTTGACGGCACGCATCTACGCCGTGACGCGGCAGGAGGGCTTCGCTCGAGATTTCGGTCTCGCGGGGCAGATTCAGCGGGCGTCTGTGTCCGTCATGGCGAACCTTGCCGAAGGCTTCGACCGAAACCGCCCGGCCGAATTCCAGCGGTTTGGCCAAATCGCGAAGGGCTCGTGTGCCGAGGTTGTCTCACACCTCTACGTCGCTCTCGACGTGGGGTATCTCGACGAAGCCGCGTTCCAGGAGCTCCTGGACGACGCCGAGGAGGTGTCGCGTACGCTCTCGGCGCTGCTCCACGCGTCGGCGCGCGCGGCAGCGGACTCGGGACTCCGGACTCGGGACCCGGCACTAGCGGGCGGCGGCCCACGGTGAGGATTGGCATCGTCTCCGATATCCACTGCAACATCGAGGGGCTGCGAACGGGGCTGAAGCTGATGGGTGAGGTTGACGATCTGTTCTGCGCCGGGGATTCGGTGTTCCAGTTCCGCTGGTCGAACGACGTTGTCGATCTGCTTCGCAGCAGTGGCGCGAAGGTGGTGCTCGGGAACCACGAGGAGACGCTGCTGGGCCACGACGGCGAGCGGGCGCTTTCGAGGCCGGACATCCGCCGGGATCTCGTTGATTGGCTCCGCGAGCAGCCGTACCAGCTCGAAACCGTGGTCGACGGCAAGCGGGTGCACATGACGCATAGCTCGCCGTGGGAGCCCTGGCGCGAGTACCGCTACCCCCACGAGCCGATCTGGTCGCGCGCCGCGTCTCTCGATTGCGACACGCTCATCGTCGGCCACACGCATTTCCAGATGGCGCAGCGGTTCGGCAGCGTGCTGGTCATCAATCCCGGCTCGGCGGGAGATCCGCGCGACCACCGCAACGGCTTCCAGCTGTCGGTCGCGGTATGGGACACGACAGGCGGCGACGTCACGTTCTACGATTATCAGGATCCCACCCGGAACTTCGTGCATCACTCGGGGCAGCAGTGAGCGCCGCCAGGAAGGCCGCGAGACAACTGCCCACGGCGCTGCCGCGAGGCCAAGGTCGGGCTCAGAGGAGGGGCGCATGAGCATCGTTGGCGAGCTCATCGCACGGCACCACGAACGGCTCTCGGGCTTCCCGGCGCCGCTCGAGCAACAGTACGAGGCAGGCCTGCGCGCCCTGCAGACGCGTCTTACGCCGTCGCAACTGCAAATCTGGGCGGAGACCGGGGTCGAGCTAACCGCCCTCAGCCTTCGCTCATGGGAAGCGGCCGTTGAGTACTTCCGCGCCGCGCAGGTCTATCCCGCGAACGCGACCTGGGAGGCTATCGAAAAAGTCGGCCGTCTCTCGATCGACATGGCGGGCGAATCGGCGCCGCTGGCGGTGTCGTTCCTTCGCTCGGCTCCGTCCGCGATGGCCGCGGTGGGGCCCGGTCACGTCAGCCAGTGGGCGGACCTTGGCCGGCGGCTCTACAAGGGCAACTGGAAGAGCTCCTCCCTGGCTGCGCAGTTCTTCGATCTCGGAGGCCGGATCTTCGAGGTGCTGAGGATCGGTCAGGTGGCGCGGCTCGTTCTCTTCGTTGACGAGCTTTCGCGCCACAGCTACGAGCTTGCGGCCGCCTGCCTCGCCAGTTCTCCCGATGTCCTCAAGAAGCTGGAAGAGGACGACCGGCTGCCGTTCCTTGCCTTCGCGGTCGAGCTGGCGCAGACGAGCTGGGCCGACTCCCGGCTCTACTTCGAACGCGGCGCGCCGCTGCTCCAGAAAGTGCATCAGCCGCTGCGCGAGCGATATCTCCTGCTCTCCGCCCAGGTTGCGCGGGGACACAACCGTTCCGCCTACCAGTACTTCGAGGAAGCTGCGGCCTCGCTGGCCGAGCTGGAGCCCGATGACCATCATCGGGTGATCGAGCTTGCCGAACAGCTCGCTCCCTATTCGCCGTTTGCCGCGATGGATTTCCTGACGAGCGTGCCCCGCGTCCTCGATCGCATCAGGGTCGACGAGCTCGAGCCCTGGCAGCAGGCGGGCATGCGCATCCTCCAGGCGAGCCACGACGGTGGCGAAGCCTACTTCCGCCTGCAGTCGACTCGCGGTGAGGACATCCTCGACACGCTCTCTGCCCGCGTGGAGCTCTCGAAGGTCGGCGAGATCCTGCGGCTCTATTGCAAGGCGCTCACCGCCCGCAACCTCAGCGTCCAAACGACCGCGTCGCTCGCTGAGAAGGGGATCGGCTGGATCGACGAACACCGGTCGGCGACAGAAGGCACGACGATCTTCTTGCCGGAGGTCATGGAACGCTTTCACGAGAAGGACGAGAACTTCGCGGCGATGAAGGTGTTCGCCACCCACCAGGCGGCGCACATCGAGTTCGCGAGCTTCGATTTCCTGTTCGACCGGCCCGGTCTGCTCTTCGGCAACTCGCGCTCGGCGATCGAGTCGTCAGCGCCGGCGACGACCGAGATGGAGCGGTTCTTCGACCTCTTCGGCGACCGCAAGCTCTCCAGCGACCTGTTCACGATCGCCGAGGACGCCCGCATCGACGGTTCGATCAAACGGGAATACGGCGGGATCCGCAGGTCCCTCTCGCGCCTCCAGGGGACCGAGCTCGGCAACCGCCCGGACGTGTCGAAGTTGCCGCTGCGCCAGGCGTTTGTGGAGAACATGCTGCGTGCCAGCCTCGACAGCGTGGGGGCCGTTCGCTGGCCGCGCAGCCGGCCCGATTACCCGCTGATCGCCGAGTGCCTCGGATTGCTCGAACAGCTTGGGCGGCACGAAAGCCTCGTCGAGGACACGGCCGAGGCGACGATGCGTCTCTACCAGGTCGCGATCTCGATCCCGAACACCTATGAAGATTTCCCGGACATGGACTGGGATACCGTCGAGCCGATGGAGCCCGGGAACGCGCTCCCCATGGACGGCGGCGACCAGGGAGGCCAGGGCGGCCAGATGCAGCTCGGCGACGTTGGCGAGGGGGACGCCGAGTACCAGAGCCCTGAGGACGTGGACTTCCGCGGCGACTTCAAGCCGGAGCTCGTCCAGCTCCTCATGAAGATGAAAGAGGACATGCAGCGTGGCGACGCGGGCGAGATGTCACCCGTGCCGCTCACCGAAGAGCAGCTCAGGGAGCTTCTGGAGAAGAGCGCCGAGATCGACCTGGATTCGCTCATGGAGGGCGACCTCGACGCCTCGACCGGCATGTTCATGCAGAACCTGATGAAGGAAGCGGGTCAGCAGCTCGACCAGCAGAAGCAGGGCGACCCCACAGGCGACAGCAGCACTGGCGAGGAGCCAGGCGAAGAGCCGCTGCAGCCGATCGTCACGGTCTACTACTACGACGAATGGGACTTCCGCGCCCAGGACTACAAGCCGCGCTGGTGCGCCGTGAAGGAATCG
>JAKALX010000121.1 GCA_021823905.1 Chloroflexota bacterium
GGCCGCGAAGGTCGGGCGCCACGACGTGGTAGTCGTCCCGCAGGGCGGCGGCCATCCGGTCCCATGAGCGGGCGTGGTCGCGCCCTCCGTGAACCAGCACGAGCGTTGGCGCCTGTTCGTTGCCCCAGTCCCAGTACGAGATCCTCACGCGTTGCGAATCGACGAATCGCTGCTCTGGCTCGGCTGTCATCCACGATCCTCCTTCGATGGGCGGCGACAGCGCCGGGCCCGATGCGGAAAATGCCCGCTCTGCCTCGTTCGATCGAACGAAGGCGTGTCGCCGCTTCGGGCGCCTTCCGCTTCACGAGCCCCACGGCGGCCGGTTCGGGTGCGACGTTCGCCGGCGGGTGGTGTACAACATCTGCGGCAACCATGGAGGAGTCGAATGAAGCCTGAGGACTGTCTGGCCATTCACGACGGCGCCACCCGAGTGGAGGGGATCAACGCCAGGGTCACCGTCATCAGGGACCGCTGGGGCATCCCGCACATTCGCGCCCAGAGCGCTCGCGACGCGTTCTTCGCGGAGGGCTTCTGCATGGCACAGGACAGGGCCTGGCAGATCGAGCTCATCCGCCACATGGCTCACGGCCGCGCGGCCAGCCTGCTCAATCGCGGGCTCCTCGGCCTCGACATCCAGAACCGCACGCTTGGCTTCGGCCGCCTCGCCGAAGAGGAATGGAAGCAGCAGTCGCCCGAGGCCCGCGCCGTCCTCGATGCCTACGCGGCAGGGGTGAACGCGGCGATCCGCACCCAGCCGGCGCCGTTCGAGTTCCGCGCCATCGGCCACGAAATGCAGCCATGGTCGCCGGTCGACTCGCTCGCGATCATCAAGCTCGTCAACAGTGGCCAGCAATGGGCCTCGAAGCTCAAGTTCGGGCAGGTCGCCGCGAAGCTTGGCGCGGAAGCAGTGCTCGCCCTGGTCCCCGACGTCCCGCCGGGCCGGACGCTGATCGTGCCATCGGGCGCGCGCTGGGCCGGCAAGCCCCATCCCTTCGCCGAGGACATCGCCCGCGCTATGGGCGAACCGGATGGACCGGTCGCGAGCGGCGGAGGCTCGAACTGCTGGGTCATCCACGGTTCGCGCACGGTCAGCGGCAAGCCGCTCGTGGCAGGCGACCCGCACCTCCCGATGACGCTCCCGGGCCAGTGGTACGTCGTCCACATGGAATGCCCGGAATTCACCGCCGCCGGGCCGTGCAACCCCGGCTATCCCGGGCCGCTGTTCTATGGCCACAACGCAAAGCTCGCCTGGACGATGACGCACGCGCAGGGCGACCGCTGGGACCTCTACCGCGAGCGGGTCCGAAACAGGGCGGCGGGCCCGGAGGTCCTCTACCGCGGCGAATGGACGCCGTTGGCCTGTCGGGACGAGCGCTTCGACGTACGTGGCGGCGAACCAGTGGAAGAGCGCCTCTGGCTCACCCGCCACGGACCAGTCATCTTCGGCGACCCGCTGACGGACGACGAAGTGATCGCCGCACGCTGGGGACTCGCGGAGCCGGCCCACGACATGGACGCCATGCTCGGCGTTCTCCGGTCATCGTCGGCAGCGGAAGCGCGCGAGGCGTTCCGGCGCTACGACTCGGTCAGCGGCAACTTCTGCTTCGCGGACGGCGCGGGCGACATCGGCTACCAGTACACGGGCCGGATTCCGAAACGGCCAGCGTGGCTGGTCCCTGTGGAAGGCTGGAGCGGCGAGCACGAGTGGCAAGGCGACGTCCCGGCGGAGGATCTTCCGCGCGCGGACAACCCGGCGAACGGCTACCTCCTCACCGCGAACAACCAGACGACCACTCCCGACTACCCGCACTACCTCACGTACGTGACGACGCGCTTCCGCGCCGATCGCCTCCGTGAGCTCATCGAAGCCACTGATCGTTTCGAGCCGGCTGACATGCGGCGTCTGCAGGCCGACGTGACCAGCGTCGCCGCTCGCGAGCTGGCGAAGTCCTTCGCGTCGGTCAGTGTCACCAACGCTCTTGCTCGCAAGCTCCAGGCGCTCTTCGGCGGCTGGGACGGGCGGCTGGCAGCCGACAGCGCGGCCGCCGTCGCGTTCGACGCGGTCTGCGAGGCCCTCGCCGAAACGATCGTGCGCCCGTTCTATGCACGCGCCGGCGTCGACATCCCCATCACGGTCCTGGAAGAGCGGCGGATCATCCTCGAACAGGTCGCTGCTCGATCGCCACTCATGATCGGGCACGGCGGCAGTTGGGACGCGGAGATCGCGAGGGCGATCGAGATCGCCGCCGAACGGCTATCAACGCGGTTCGGGGACGACCCGGCGAGTTGGCGCTGGGGTGCGGCTCATGAGCTGCGCTGGAGGCACAACCTGGGCCGGGACGGCGAGCTGGCGGGCGTTCTCAACCTTCCGCCGATCGCGGTCGGGGGAGATGGGACCACGCCATTCAATACGGCCGCCGAGCCTGATGGCGCCGTCGCGATCAGCGTCTCCTACCGGCAGATCTTCGATCTGTCGGACCTCAACGCCGCCCAGATCTGCATCCCGCCCGGCAACTCTGGCCAGCCTGGCTCTGCCCATTACGCGGACAACGCCGGCCGCTGGCGAAACGTCGAGTATCACCCGCTCTACATCAACTGGGACGACATCAGGGCGAACGCGGAGGCCACGCTCGTCCTTGAGCCCTGATGGCCGGCCACGAGGCATCACTCGTCCGAGCCCATTGAAGCGTGGTGGGCGGGGACGCTCCAGCGATCGCCTGGCGTGCGGATAGACGCCCTGTGGCGGGGGCATCGCTCCATGGAGCGAGGGATGGTCCCAGGCGCCGGCCCTGTGAAGTGGGTGGGAGCCCGCACGGCCTGCCCGTCGGCGCGCACGGTGCTGTGGATAGACGCGAGGCTTGTTGTTTACCCGGCTGGCTGCGCGTCCGCTCGGGCGTCGGACGGCAACTCGACGATGATCCGTGTCCCGGCGCCCGGCGCCGACACCACCTGGAATGTTGCTCCAATGAGTTCGGCTCGTTCTCTCATGCCAAGCAGCCCGAGTCTTCCAACGGCTGCGAGGTCGCCCGTGTTCGCCGGAGCCGTGAAGCCGCGCCCGTTGTCGCTCACCTCCAGCCGGACCATGCTCTCTTCGAACCGGAGGCCGACCTGCGCGGAGGTTGGTGAGCCGTGTTTCTCGGCGTTCCTGAGCGCCTCCTGAACGATGCGAAACAATGCGAGTTCGACCGACCTGTCCAGCCTCCGCCGCGTGCCTGCAACCACAAGCGCGGCCCCGCCTCGGAGCCGGCCGTTCAATTCAATGACAAGGACTTCGAGCGCCGCGGGCAGGCCGAGCACGTCCAGGACGGGCGGTCGCAGGTCGCGCGCGAACTGGCGGATGAAACGAAGTTCCTCGCCCGTGTCGGCCAGCAGCTCGTCCACGGCTGGAAGCTGATCCTCTCTGGCGGTGCGCCGGAGTTCCTCCAGCTTGCGGAGGATCTGTACCAGTGCCTGCGCTGTTTCGTCGTGCAGATCCCTGGCGATCCGCAGGCGCTCATCCTCCTGGGCGCGAGTTACCTCCCACGCATACGACTTGAGGCTCTCTTGCCGGCGGCGGTACAACCGTCCGTTCTCGAGTGCCGCGCCGAGCTGCGCCCCGACCGTCAGCAGCAGGTTCCGTTGCTCTTCGCCGAGCAAGTCTCGTCCATCGAGCGACACTCCCAACGACCCGAGCATGCGGCCCTCGGCGAGCAGCCTGACGACAAAGAGTCTGCCTTCAGCAAGGCATGGCTCCCTGCCAGACTTCAGAGCGAAGTCGAGGTCGAGGAGTCGTTTCTGATCTTCGATTTCTGCCAGTTCGCCTTCAACCTGGATCGTTGGTGCGGCCGCCGGCTCCTCCGCCTCGAGACAGACCCACACCGTCCCAAGGCCCATGCCATCGGCGAGCCGCCGCATGACCTGCCGCAGCTCGTTCTCGACATCGAGGGTGTAACTGAGCATCCCGGCGACTTCGTTGAGCAGGGAAAGCTCGCCGCTCGTCCTTTCCGCGCGGCGCCGTTCGCTGGCTTCGCGCTCGACGCGCCAGGCAACGACGAGGCCGACGAGGAGGGTGACGGAAACCTGGCCCACCTCACCCAGCCAGTGCAGTTCGTCGTGATGCCATATCCAGGTGCTGGGCGAGGTGAGCGCCACCGCCCACAATGCCGTGAGGAACGTGCCCTCCCAGCCATAGCTAAGCGCCGCATATACCAGTGGGAAGATGTAGAGGGAAATCGCAAGGCTGTGGAGCGTTTCGTAAGGATTG
This sequence comes from Chloroflexota bacterium, assembly GCA_021823905.1. Lineage (GTDB taxonomy): Bacteria > Chloroflexota > Dehalococcoidia > Tepidiformales > Tepidiformaceae > JAKALX01. The sequence goes on from JAKALX010000121.1 coordinate 4,244, forward strand.
ACATAGCCAGACGTTTCAATGAAGTAGTGCGCCGCGGTGGCAAGAAACACCAGGCCCTGAACGCGCCAGAACCTCTTTTCGCGAAAACGAACAGGGATCCGTCGAATGGCGGCAATGAAACCGGAGTCACTCGCCCTGTTTCCGCCGTGGCGCTCTCGTTCCAGGACGGCGTCAGCGCTCATCGAGATCGGCGATATTCAGGATACCCATACGCAGGCCGGTGATGACGGCCTCGGTCCGCGAGGCCACGCTGAGCTTGGCGAAGATTTGCGCGAGGTAGGCCTGGATGGTCCTCGGACTGAGATGTAGCGTCGCCGCGATCTGGACATTGCTCATACCGCAGGCGGCGAGGCGAAGCACGCCGCTCTCGCGCTCGGTGAGATCGGTGACATGGCGAGCAGGGCGAGCGGCAGGCGCGCCTGCTTCATCGGTCGCGACTTTGGCGATGACCTTACGGGCTATCGTCGGATGAAGGACAGGTTCACCCGCAAAAACGCGCCTCACGGCCTGAACGAGGTCAGACGAGGGAATGTCTTTCAGCAGGTAGCCGGCGGCCCCCGCGGCGAGCAGGGCGAAGACGAAAGGGTCGTCGTCGAAGGCCGTCAGGACAAGCACGATCGTGCCCGGACAAGAAGCCTTGATGCGTTTCGTGGCGTCGAGCCCGTCCATGAGGGGCATCGAAATGTCGACGATGGCCACGTTGGGCAGCAGCAACTCAACGAGGGCGACAGCTTCGACGCCGTTGCTCGCCTCGCCGACGACTTCGATGTCCGGCTCGTGTTCGAGGATGTGCCGAGTCCCGTCGCGTACGACGGCATGGTCGTCGGCGATGACGACTCTGATCGTTGCCGTGCTGCGGTCTTCGTTCTGCATGGAGTGGGCGACCCTGAAGGTTTCCGATAGGCTGACGCGGCGCCCTTCGGCGCCGCGCCAGCCAGATGCTTGCTAGAGCCAGAACTGGATGGCGCTAGCGTCGCATGGAGGTTGCCGCGGCGCCTGCCGCGAGCGCCATCAGGACCACCGCCGCGATGATCCATGGTAGCTCTTGATTGCTCGCTGCGTGTGTGGCCGAGCCTGTCCCGGTAGAGGGCGGCCGCGGCGCGATCGTTGGCGTGGCCGGCGCTGTTGTCGGAGCAGGCGTCGTTGGCGGAGGCGGCGGTGCTGCCAACACGGCAACGACACCCATCATCGGTTCGTGGGGCTGGTCCACGTCGCTATGGGCCGACAGCTGGCCGGTCTTCTTGTCCAGGTCCACGTGCACGTCGCAGTAGTACCAGTACAGCCCGGGCTTCGTGAACGTGAAGGACGCGCTCTGGCCCGACGGCATGGCAAGGCTGACCTTCTCAGGTGCGTTGCCCGGCACCGTGGTCACGTCGTGCAGGTCCGTGTCATGGTTGGAGAACGTCACGGCGGCTCCCGCCTGGACGGTCGTCACCACGGGCCGAAAGCTGTCGTTGTTCGCTGTGCCCGACGGGATGTTGACGGTTGCGGACGCCGGCTCGGTGGCGGGCGCCAGGACGAGGACGAACCCTTCCATCGGCTCGCTCGGGTTGTCGACCGTGTCGTTGGCCTTCACCTGGCCGTTGGCCGCGTCCCACGTGGCGTGGGCGCTGCAGTAGTACCAGTAGAGGCCGGGCGCGGTGAACGTGAACGTCGCCGATCCTCCCGGCTTCACCGCGAGGTTGATCGCGGCGGGCGCGTTGCCCGGCACGCTGACCACCGTATGGGCATCGGTGTCGGCGTTATTGAAGGTCACCGTGTCGCCGGGATTGACGACCAGCGCAGCGGGGCTGAAGTAATCGCCCGGCATGGTCACGGTATTTGGCGCAGGCGTTCCCGGAGTGGCCGTCGCCGGTGTCGCCGTGGCCGGGGTGGTCGTGGCCGTAGTGCTCGTTGTGGTGGCGGAGGGCGCGGCCGCCGCCGTTACGATGATCTTCCCAACCATCTTGGTCCCGGCGGCGATGTTCGCGTCGGTCGCGTCCTCGGCCTTCGCGTGGAGCGAGCAGTAGAAGTAATAGGTGCCGGCCATCGTGAACGTCGTGGTCTGGCTGTTCGTGTCAGTCGAAAGCGGCAGATAGACGACTCCGGATTTCGCGTTCTTCGCGTCGTGGACCCCGCTGACCCAGTTGAAGGTCACGCTGTCTCCGGCGGCGATGGTGACAACGTTTGGCACGAAAACCTCGTCGTCGTTGGCGTTGCCGGCGCCAATCGTGACGTTTGCCGCCTGTGCGACAAGCGCGCTATGGAGTGAGACGACGAGCAACGCGACTGCCAGAACGGCTGTGGCGCCCGTGAGGCCCGCCAACTTCAACGAGCGGCGGGAGAAGGCTGGATGCTTCATGTGTGAACCCTTGCTTTCCTGGTGGTGATGAATTCGGGTGGCCGCGTGTGAGCCCAATGATGCGATCGCACAACTCCCTGGCCCCGTCCTGTACGAGGGCCGTAGATTAGTTCGCTGCTTAGCCTGAATTTCCGCTAGCCATTCGGCCATCCTCTTGTTGCGAGGAGGGTGAGGTCGGCGGTGAGGTCAGCGCGCGCGAAGCCTTCCGGATAGACCGTGTGCGCGATGTCGTCGTTGGCGGTAAACGCGAGAGCGTATGCCGCGTGACTCACGCTGTAGCCACCGTTGCCGTCGTCCTCCTTCTCACCCGGGGGAAGGCGGAGCTCCGACTCCAACGCCTGGACCTGCTCGTCGGTTCCGGTCAGGCCGACGAACGCCACGTCGAACAGGTCGAGCCACTTTCTCAGCACTGCGGGTGTATCGCGGGCCGGGTCGGTCGTGACGAAGATCACCTTCACGCGCGCGGCGGAGGCGGGCGGGAGCGACTTCAGCGCCGCGGCAAGATCGGCCATCGTGGTGGGGCAGGCGTCGGGGCAGTGCGTGTAGCCGAGGTAGAGGACGGTAAGATAGCCCCTGGTCTCGCCGGCGATCGAGAACGGCTGGCCGCTCGTGTCCGTCAACGTGACATCGGGCTTATGGACCGCTGGCTGTATCAGAACGCCCCGGACATTTGCCGGCCGGTTCGAAGCGGAGAGGTTCTGGCCGGAGTCGCTACCGCCACATCCGGCCACGGCCACGATCGCGCCACAGATCAACGACACAACAACCGTTCGCCAGGACTTCTGGGATCCCGTTGCTGACGTGCCGCGCGATTCCATGCCTCTTCCCTCCGGCGCGAGGAATGTTTTGCCGTCACCCACCGACCACGAGCGAACCCGTCATCTCCTTGACGTGGACGTCGCAGACGATCTTGTACGTACCTGGCTGGCTGACCGTGAAGGTCACCTGCGCCTGGGCGCCAGTCGCGATGAGCGGCGTGGTGATCACTTTCCCGCTGTCATCTTTGACGCCGGTCACATGCCAGTTGTGCAACTCCGCGCCGTCGTTCTTCTCAACAACCGTCACGGTCTGACCAGCGCTGATCGAGACCGTGGCGGGGAGGAAGACGCTGTCCTTCATGTCCACGAGCACCGTCGTTGGCTGGGGCGCGGGCGGCGGCGTCGGTGTCGGAGTGGCTGGTGGCGTCGTGGGCTGTGCCGTGGCTCCGGTCTGGGTGGTGGCGGCGGCTGATGCGGTCGCCGTGGCGGTCGCCGTCGGCGAAGCGCTCCCCGCGGCCTGGGTTGGACTTGCCGTGGTCGTCGACGTCGCAGCCGAAGTCCCGGCAGCAGTCGCCGTGGCCTGCGGCTTGCTCACCGCTGCCGCCGGAGTCTGGCCGCCGCTCGATTGGCTCTCAAGTGCCACAACCGTTCCGGACTCGCCGCAGCTCGCCAGGCCCAGGGTCATGAGCGAGAGGCCCGCGACCACGGGAACGAGTTTCTTGATCCTGGCTCTGAGTAGGCTGTTGGTGGTCATTGGGTAGTTCCTCCCGAGGAGCTGCCGCCGGCCGGGTCGACGATGAGCTTCCCCTGCATGTGGTTGTGATTGAGGCCGCAGGTCACCAGGCAGGCAAACGGGAAGGTCCCCGCCTGGTCGGCTACGAACTCGAAGGTGGCGTAGCGGCCCGGATAGACGTCGGTGGTCATCGCCCCGTATCCGGGGAGCGCGAACCCGTGCACCACGTCGCCGCTAGTCAGGCGAAGCCTGATCCGTTCGCCCTGTTGCACATGGATAACCGAGGGACTCCAACTGCTGTCACGGCCCACCAGCGTGATCTCCCGGGCGTCCTGGTGGCCGTGGAGGAAACCGTCGTAGGCAAGTACGCCCGTCGGTACCCCGACGATGACCAGGAATACGGACACCAGCGCTGCGATCTCGATCAGACGTTTCATGTCCGCGCGCCGCTTCCGTTTCCGTTCGCTGGCGTCCGGCGTCGAACCGTGTCGGGATACTCCATGCCAAGCGGCAGCTTCAGATCCCGGTCCTCAATCGATCCGGGATGGGGGACGGTCCCGTGCGACGCGCGCATCTCCTGGGGGCCGCCGAATTCGCTTGCGCCACAGCTGGCGAAGACGGATCTGATGTCGTCGTGGAGCCGGCTCGCGGCGAAGGCGCTCACGAGATACATGTCGCCGTGGTGTCCGGGTATCACGCCGTTGCCGCCGATATAGACGCCGATGAACTCCGGCCCGATGCCCTTTTCTTTTAGTCCGCTTACCGATGCCCAGAGCTTTTCTTCGCAATCAAATGCTGCGACGAGTATCGGTGCTGCTTTGGCAGCCATGATTCAACCTCCAACTATCCGAGATAGATCCAGAGAAGACCAAGCGTTACAGCCGTACTGAAGACCATGACTGGCAACATTGAGCGTTTTGCCGCGACGGTGTCGCCGTAGTTCTCCCGTGCCAGGCGGTCTCCAAAGACAATGGACATCGCCAGGCCCGCAAGGAGGGCGGACGCCTGCAAATACGGCACAACCTGCGAAACGTACGGAGTCCAGTGGTAGTTCGCGGTGTGGAACAGGTTCCATCCCCAGCCAAATGGGTCGGAAATGACAGGGAAGACGTACGAAATGTTGATGAAGACAAAGCCGACACTGAAGGCGATCCACGCTGCCAGGCCGAGCGGCACGGTGACGTAGGCGTACGAAGTGAAGAGCGTCTTTAGAGAGATGGTCCTCGTCCGGGACAAGGTTCTCGCCGCCCAGCTGACCGCAAGGAAC
>JAKALX010000122.1 GCA_021823905.1 Chloroflexota bacterium
GCGACCTCGAGTCCGGCGCTGGCCGCTACCGACACAAGCGCGTTCTCCGTGACGGCGAGCTCCGGGACCGTCTGGTACTTCGCCGAGGGCTTCACCGGGAACAACTGGGAGACATGGCTCTACCTCCTCAATGCAACGACGGCATCAGCTCACGTGACCGTCACGTACTTCCAGGCCGCCGGCGCGCCGGTCGTCAAGAACGTCGTGATCCCGCCCCAGAACCACTTGACGCTGTTCGCGAACGACCCCACCCAGGGTCCCGGCCCGGGCGTCGCCTTCGGCATCACGATCACGTCGGACCAGCCGATTACGGCTCAGCAATCGCTCATCGACACCGTCGGCCTCCTGGCGCACGGGAGCGTCGGCAGCCAGGTACTCTCCCCGACCTGGTACTTCGCCGAGGGCTTCACCGGCAACGGCTGGCTCACGTTCATCTCGGCGACCAACCCCGGTAGCACAACGGCGAATGTGAGCCTGACCTACCACATGACGGACGGCACGTCGGTGACTCGCAGCACGACCGTCGCTGCCCAGTCGCGGTTCACCTTCGCCGGGCACGACGACCCCAACAACCCTGCGATCCCCGGCCTGCCGACTGGGGTCGGCCTCGGCAAGGCGTTTTCGGTCAGCATCAGCTCCGACCAGCCGATCGTCTCCCAGGAAGTGCTCATCGACACCGTTGGCCTCCTCGCTCATGGGACCATCGGCGTCACCTCGCCTGGCACCACCTGGTACTTCGCGGAGGGTGTGACCACGAACTCGTGGCTCACGTTCATCTCGGTCGGCAACCTGACCGGCGGGCCGGCTCAGGTCACGGCAACCTACAACATCCTCGGCCAGCCACCGGTCTCCCGCACGCTGACCGTAGGCGCAGGTACCCGCGCGACTTTCGCTGCGCAGGAGGATCCCAACAACCCGGCGATCCCCGGAACGCCGACGGGTGTGGGTCCTGGCCAGTCCTTTGGCGTCGTGGTCACGTCGGACGTCCCCATCGTCGCCCAGGAAGTCCTGATCGACCCGAAGCCGAACGTTGCCCTGGCCCACGCGGTCATGGGCTCTCCGTCGCTCAACACCCAGTTCACGTTTGGCGGAGGCTCGAGCGAGGCCGGCTGGATCACCTTCATCTCGGCGACCAATCCCTCGGGCTCCACGGTGACCGTGAACGCCACCTACTACTTCGAGGGGGCGTTTGCGCCAATAACCCAGACCGTCACCCTCGCGGCCAACAGCCGGACAACCTTCGCCAGCTACGACACCGCGACTGGTGTCCCGGCCGGCAGACGCTTCGGCGTAAAGATCACCGCCTCGGCCCCGATCATCTCTCAAGAGGTTGCCATAGACGTGGTGCGCTACCTCGCCTACAGCGCAAGAGGTACGCCTGGGCCGTAGGCGCATCGGCCCCGAGGACCTCCAAGGCATTCGCGAAGCATTTGGCCGGCGTGCAGCAGTGCATAGGTCGGGCGGTTGCGCGCCCCGAAGGCGTCCAACCAGGTGCGCCTGGCAGGCTGGCCACGGTGGGCGTCCTACAGGCCGGCCGCCCGAGCGAAGCGTTCGAGCTCTCCAGGGATGTCCGAGCCGGCGGGCTGATACGCGACCTCTGTCGCTCCAGCCGCCTCGAGCTGCGCAAGCCGGTCGCGCCATTCGCTCGCGGATTGCGCGTACCCGAAGCGCCGAAGCATTTCTCCGGTGACCACTTTCGCGTCACGTCTATTCAGCGCGACGAGGTGGCCGTCGTGGAGCGCGACGTGCCGGAGCTCTGGGCTGATTCCCTCCAGTTCGGCGAGCCACTCCCGACCGCCGGCGAATCCTGAGACATCGCCGCCGCGCTCATAAACGGCATGGAGGGCCACGGCTGCCGCGTGCCCGGCCGCGTCCAGCACCCGTGGCGAGCCGGGATCTTCGTCACCCATGAGGACCGTGCCGAAAGTGAGGACGACGCAGCGACCGGCGCCGGGGGCAAGAGGCCTCCCGGCTACGAACACGCCATCGGCAAGCTCGTCGGCGACAGCTCGGCCCTTCGGCCCTCCGATCCCAAGGATGATCGGCACCTCGATGGGCCGCGGCGGGGCGAAGCCCGTGGGCTGCATCATCTGGATCATCGCGCCGTCCCACTCGACCGCCTCGTCCCGCAACAGTGCTTTCAACGCCGTTACGTACTTGCGCACGAATGTCCAGGGCAGGGGCCTCTGGCCCATGGTCATCCGGCCGGTAAACCCCGACCCGATGGCGACGTTGACGCGACCGGGGGCAAGTGACACGAGCGTGGCGATGGCGGCTGCGTTGACCATCGGGTGCCGCAGGCTGGGTATCAGTACGCCGGGACCGAGCCCGATGTGGCGGGTGCGCGTGGCGGCCAGGGAGAGCATGGACCAGACGTCTGGGTAGAGAGCGGGAGAGTCGTAGAGCCACGCGTTCCGGAAGCCCAGGCGCTCGGCCACGACGACGTGGTCCGGGGTGGACAGCGAGGTTGCGAAGGCGCAGGAGATCTCGAGCACGGCTGGGACTATAGGCAGCCTGGCGGAAGCTCGGCAACACACAGCAAAGCAGGCCAGGCGCAGAGCTCATGTCCGCGTTGGTTTACCAGGACTGCGACCTGGCACGATCACCCTCGTGCCGGCGAAGCCTCCATGCCGCTTGCCAATCCTGTCCGCCACGTTCATGACAGACAGCAATCTCTATGACAATGGGTGATCCCGCCTCGAGTTCCCTCTCCCGGGGAAGTTCTCGTTTGTGCAAGCCGGTTCCTGCAACGGGTCGCGAGACGTCCCCCCAGCGCTCCTGGACCCAGTTTCTCGTGATGGGGGATTTTCACGGTGACCCTAACCGGCGCGGGCGGGAGATCCTTAACGCGGTCGGCGGCAACCTCGAGCTCTTGCGCCGGGGAGGGCCCACGAGCGAAATGAGTCCTGCAGCGCGGCGTCGCATTGGGCGGTTACCCGGAGCCAGCCAGCGAACGGCGCCTTCGATCCAGTCGCTGAGCCACCGGCACGGGCCCGGTGCACGTATGATCCCGCCCGATGCGCCGGCTCGTCGTCGTTCTGGCTCTCGCGATGGGACTCGTCCTGGCGGCGGCCACGGTCGCGACCCGCGTGACACGCTCGGCCGTCGCCGCCCCCGCGCCACCAGTGGCCACCTACCGGCTCGTCGTCCCGGAACTCACCCACGACGAGCCACGGCACGTCGTGCTGGCTGCCGTCGGGGACGTGATGCTCGCCCGAACGGTGGGCGAGCGGATTCTCATTGATGGCTCGAGCGTTCCGGTCGCCGGCGTCTCGGGCACGCTGGCTGCGGCGGACCTCGTCACCGCGAACCTCGAATGCGCCCTGAGCAACCGGGGAACACCAGCGGCAAAGGGGTTCATCTTCCGCGCTCCCCCGGCCGCCGCTGATGCGCTGGTTGCCGGGGGAGTAAGCGTCGTCAGCCTCGCGAACAACCACACGCTCGACTACGGCCCAGAAGCGCTTGCGGACACGGAGGCCTACCTCGACGCGCACCATGTCGCCCATGTGGGCGCCGGCGCGAACGCGGCCGCAGCCCGACGTCCCGTCGTGCTCGAACGGAACGGCCTGCGCGTGGCCTTCCTTTCGTATGCCGACGTGCCGGTCGAGTGGAGCGGCTTCGACACCCGTTCGTGGGAGGCAGGCCCGGAGACCCCCGGGATTGCGTGGCTCAATCCGGACCAGGTTCAGGCAGACGTGGCCAATGCCCGGCGTGTTGCCGATCTCGTCGTCGTGTTCATGCACTTTGGCTTGGAGAACGACTACACGCCGACCGACATGCAGCGGGCCGAGGCTCGCGCCGCGATCGACGCCGGAGCCGCGCTGGTTGTTGGCCATCACCCACACGTGATCCAGCCGGTGGAGTGGTATGGCGGCGGGCTCATCGCTTACAGCATGGGGAACTTCGTGTTCGACGGGTCGGATAACCCAACGGACGACTCGGCGATCCTGCTCGTCGACCTGACGGAGACCGGCGTGACCTCGTACCGGCTCGTGCCAGTGAGGCTCGACAGCGCAGGGTTCCCGTCCCTGGCGCCGTAGCGGAGAGGCCATGCGCCTCGGGCGTCGTGACAACGCGTTGCGGGGCATCCCGATCGACGCGGCCTGGTCGCTGCGGATGGGTCGGGAGATCGGGAGCATGGCGGCGGGAGGAAGGCGGACTTCACGGTGCTGGCCGAAGACCCATTCGAGGTAGCCCCGGTTCGAGGGGACGCTGTATCCGGTTGCTCGCTGAGTCGCCAGTGGGGCCTGACGCCGAGGAAACATCTGCATCTCGACGATCTGTCGCCGGCCTCACGCTCGGTGGTGCACGGACACCGCGTAACCGCCGTCCGCGACCCAGTCGCCGCGCTCCCAGGTTGTATAGCGTTCCGCTAACTCCAGTCCCGCAGCCGATGCAAGCACGTCGTAGCGCTGGGTGGTCAGGCCCACGCGCCGGAGCTGGAAGCCCGCGACGAGGAGGCCTCCCTTGCGAAGGTGTCGCGCCACGTTAGCCAGTACCTCCGCTTCGGTCCCCGGCGTCAGGAAGATCATCACGTTCCCCGCAGCCACCACCGCATCGAACGTCCGGGCGAGGTCGACCGTTGCCAGGTCCGCGTGGTGCCACTCGAGGTGAGGCGCTTTGCGGCGTGCAGTCGCGAGCATGGCATCGTCCAGGTCGACGCCCACGACATCGAGGCCACGGCGGGCAAGTTCGCGGCCCACCCGTCCGGTCCCGCAACCCGCGTCCAGCACGGACCTCAGTTCGTACCTGCGCAGGAAGTCGGCCTCGCCGTGCACATTCTCGCCAGCGGCTTCGCGTCGCTCGTAGCTAGCGTCATAGCTGTCACCATCCGCACGTCCCGTTGAGAGCCAGGGGTTCGGTAAGTCGGCCAAGTCGCTGCCCAACCTCTCATTTTCTGTTGCCAGGTGCAGAGGACCTGCACGGGGATTTCGGCCAGGCGCCGGGCGATGTGCCGCACGAGCAACAGCGACGAGTCGTCGGCCCAGTGAACGTCATCCAGGACGAGGAGGATGGGACGCACCCCAGCGGCTCGTTCGAGGAAGTCGCTCCAGGCACTCTGTAGCAGTCGCCGGCCTTCTTCGGGCGCCACTTGTGCGGCCAGGGGTAGCTCGGGGAAGAGACGCCGCAGGCCGGGTGCCAGCCGTGCCAATTCGGGACCCGCGTCGCCGAGCCACTGCCGGAGGTCGCTAGCCGGGACGACACGTGCAAGCTGCTCCACGGCTTCGACGAACGGCTGGTAGGGCAGTCCGCCCTCCATGTCGTAGCAGTGTCCGACTACCGTGAGGAATCCTAGGTCCCGTGCCTCGCCGGTGAGCTCCTCGCAAGGCGCGTCTTGCCCACGCCCGGTTCGCCGCCGATCATCGCGAGCCCGCCGCGACCGCCGGCCGCGTCGTCAAGCATGTGCCGCAGAGTCCCCCACTCTTCGTCGCGGCCCACGAACGGGGTGCGGCCGGCGGCGTTGGCGTCTGGCCGGTGGCGTTGTGTCCCAGGTTCCACGCTCACGGGGGCATTCTAGTCCCCAATGCAAGCGCTCGGCGGGCGCGTCGGCCTCACAGCGGATGCGGGTGTTCCAGCCACGAGGGATCTGCTCTGTTCACCCAATGAAAAGGCTCCGACTAGGCTGAGGCCGGGCTAACCCCGTCACCGTCACGACCGTCAGCCATCCTGATGGCAACGTGCGATCCGGCGTCGACAGCCCCGGGGGAAGTTCTCCGATGTGCGAGTCCGTTCGTGCAAGCGGTCGCAACATCGGCCGCCACCCCTCCAAATTTCAGTTTCCGGTGATGGGCGCTACTTTCGCGGTCCGAACTCGGGATTGAGGCGAGCGCCTTAACGCGGCCTGCGGGAAGTTTGCCCTTCCAACCTGGGGAGGACCCACCGGCTGCGGCCGCGTAGAGTCCGCGTCATGCAAGCTGCTGCCCACGAACCGCCGAGCAAGGCGGCTATCAGAGGAGGTTAGCCTCGTGGACGATCAGCTCACCGTCTTCCGGGCCAGGCGCATCATCACCATGGAGCCCGGCCTGCCCTCGGCCACGGCCGTGGCAGTGCGCGGTGACCGCGTCGTAGCCGTGGGGACTATGGAGTCGCTGAGGCCATGGCTCGACGCGTACCCCCATGAGGTCGATGACCGCTTCGCCGACCAGGTCATCCTGCCCGGCTTCATCGACCCTCATCTCCATCCGTCGCTGGCGGCATTCCTTCTCAGCTACGAGATCGCGGCGCCGGAGGCCTGGGAACTGCCCGACCGAACGGTACCCGCCGTCCCAGACCGCCAAGCATTTCGTGAATCAGTACGGGCTGCGGTGGCAAGGCATCGGGATCCCTCTGAGCCGCTGATCATCTGGGGCTGGAACAGGTTCTGGCACGGACCCCTGACCCGGGCGGACCTCGATGACATCACGGACGAGATCCCGATCGTCATCAACCAGCGCTCGTTCCACGAGTTCGTCTTCAACACCCCAGGGCTTCGCTGGCTGAACCCGAGCGAGGACCTATTGCGTCAGTATGCCGGGCAGCTTGACCTGGAGCGGGGCCACTTCTTCGAGACAGGCATTACCGTTGCCCTCGCAGGCCTTGGGCCTTACCTGTCCGAACCGACGCGCTTCGGTCGTGGACTCGGGCTGGTGAAGGAGCTGATCCATCGGGGCGGGGTCACGACCGTCGCCGACATGCTCGCCGGCGGAGTACTTGGGCCGCAGCGCGAGTGGGATGCCTTCCGCGAGCACCTGGACGGCGATGACGTCCCGTTCCGTACGCTGCTGGTTCCGCCAGCCCATGTCTGGCAGCGGCGGCACGGGGAGCAGACAGCCGACGTGCTCGCCAGCCTGCCCGAGCAGAACACGACCCGGCTTCGCTGGCTCCGCGCCATCAAAACGCTCGGCGACGGCGCCTTCATCTCGCAGAACATGTGCCTGTGCGAGCCGGGCTACATCGACGGCCATCGCGGCGAGTGGATCACGCCACCGGACGAGCTCCGGGCGCTCATCGAGCCCTACTGGAAGGCAGGCTTCGACGTCTACCACCACGTCAACGGAGACGACGGACTCGACGTGACCCTCGACGTGCTGGAGTCGCTGCTGCGCGACCATCCCAGGCCCGACTTCCGCTTCAACCTGGAGCACTTCGGCATCTCCCGTGAGGACCAGGTACGGCGCCTCGCACAACTTCGAGCGACGGTCTCCGCTAATGGTTACTACGTCTACCTGTTTGCCGACCGCTGGTCCGAGGTCGGCATCGGTCCGGAACGTGCCAGCCAGATGACGCGGCTCGGATCCCTTGGCCGTAACGGCGTCAACTTCTCCCTCCATTCCAACCTTCCGATGGGCCCGGTGCAGCCGCTCCTGGCGGTGTCGACGGCAGTGACCAGGGAGTCGAGCTCGGGCCCAGTACACGGTGAGCACCAGCGCATCAGCGTGGAACTGGCGATGCGGGCCATCACCATCGACGCGGCCTGGTCGCTGCGGATGGACCGGGAGGTCGGGAGCATCGCGGCGGGCAAGAAGGCCGACTTCACGGTGCTGGCCGAAGACCCGTTCGAGGTGGACCCTGGCGGGATCAAGGACATCCCGGTCGTCGCCACTGTCTTCGAGGGCGCGGTCTTCGAGACCGGCACCTAACCTCCCTTGAGCTCAGGCCCCGCCAGAGAGGGCATCGTAATCGCCCGCAACAGCTCGGCTCGATGTTTGGCGCACCGCCTAATCTCGCAGGAGAGGGGCGAAGAAGCCCCGAAGTCTCGTGACGCTGCTGGCCCACGAGCTGAGTTCCTTTACTCTCCCGCCATCTAGTCACGACGAGGGACACGTGGACGCTGCGGAGAGGAACAAGGAAGCTCGACTCAGGCGCTGGGCGGCGCGCGATGGGCTACGGCTGTACAAGTCCAGAGCCCGAAACCCAGATGCGATTGATTTTGGCGGCTACATGCTGTGCAACGCGGAAGGTACCTTCGTAGTGGCCGGCGCTAGCCCGTTTGAGTTCTCGTTGAGCTTGGATGACGTTGAGGCGTGGCTAAAGCAGGAATGATTTCCGTCGCAGCGCAGGTTGGGTAGGTGATCCAACCGGGCTCGGACCGGTGTCTGGATGAGTGCAGGGGCCGAATTGCTCGCAACTCTGTCTGTTGAGGCTCTTAGGCGGCCACAAGGGCCATCTGGATCATCTGACGGCCGACACAGCGAGTCGCGGACGGCATCGCGCGCACGCAAGAGCCCCGGCGTTTGCCGGGGCCTCCTGTCGCTGACGAATCGAGTTGCTGAGGGGCCGGGATCTTCTGGTGCCCTTATTCCCACCACGTGGAGCGGTCGAACATCGAAACCTCAGTCCCCCTCGGTAAGAACTCGCCCGACTCCAGTACTGGTTGGCGAGCCTGCAAATCCAAAAGCAGGAACCCCGGCGTGGGCAACCGGACTGCCCCCAGGCGAGCGAAGTGTGCCTCGAGTTTCTGGCGGGCCTCCTCGTCCTCGGTGTCTGCGTAGTCCTCAGGGAGAGCATCGATGATGAAATGGCGGCAGTCCGAGCCGTGGACGCGGACAAGGCCTCGGGCCACGTGAAGGGCAAGGTCCTGGCCGCGATGGGCGGAGTCCAGCACGATGTGATCGAGCACGAGAATGTCCTGGATGACATCGCCCATCACCCCGGCGTCGGCGAGGGCGTCGTAGGCGGCGCCAAGGTCGGCATCCTCCTGGTTGAACGCCGCTTCGATTGAGGCGCCTTCGACGTTGGCCAACGAGGAGAGGATGTGGTAGCCGAGCAGCGAACCTACAAGATCGCCTTCGGCCATCTCGTCTGTCTGAAAGTAGATGTCGCCCGTGATTCGGTAGTAGTAATCATCGAGCATGTCGGCCTCGAGGATCAGGCCTGTCTCTGAGTGGAACTTGATGCGGTAGTACATGACCAATTCCTTCCTGGTGTTCTACGAGCACACAGCGGGGCAAAGCCACACCGTGTGCCGTGGTGAAGAGCGATTATGTTTGGCGAAGAGGAACGGATTATTGTGCTGCGCTACGCTGGTTGATGCTCCGTGAAGAACACGAAGATAGCCTCACGCCCTTTGCGAATGCCGATGCCAAGCACCTTGTGTCGACTTCGCCACTGGATCATCGCTTTGTAGAATCGTTGCACTTCCAACTTATCGGTGCCTTCAACGGAGACGATCTTCGTGGGGTCTTGGTTGAGCTGGTTGACAACGTCGAGGCAGACGGACTCGCGAGGTCCGCGACGGTAGCTGTCCTCTGGGATCTGGGTGATGCGGCGGTAGGTGAGTGCCATGGGTGAGTTACTGATTCCTTGTAGTTGTGCTGGATGTACTATACAACTTCCGAAGCCACT